>CAMKTM010000139.1 GCA_946415695.1 uncultured Prevotellaceae bacterium
TATAAGCAATTGCTTTTACATGTACAAGCAATTGCACGTACATGTACAAGCAAACGATGAGCTGTGCCGCGTTGTGCGATTCCCTGTTTCCCGTGCTCTCTGTCTCATCGCCATCCTGCCCCTTCCCCTTTGCCTGCTCAATGCGAGGAACCGAAGGCCGATGTTTGTTATAAGTGACAACAATAATCGGAAATAGAGGATTTTTTGGCTTCTTTGCAAGATTTTCTTTGCCATAGTGGTCTTCCTCTCATCTTTTTTTCTTAACTTTGTGGCACGAAACTAAACATTATATACTATGAAGAAACTGTTTTTCCTTTTGTTCGCTGCGTTTTGCCTGAGTGCAAGCGCACAGAAGAAAATTATCGATTCGAAGACGACCTTTGCCCGTGAGGTCTTGCAACCCTACGTTGATCGCGGCGAGCTGCCGGGTGCCATCAGCATTTTCTATAACAACGGTGTGCAGGAGACTTGCTGCATCGGCTATGCAAATGTGGAGCAGAAACGTCCCATCAAGCTCGACAACGTCTTCATGCAGTGTTCACAGACGAAAGGCTTCTGCGGCGTAACCATTGCCAAGCTTGTGGAAGAGGGCAAACTTTCGCTCGACGACCCCGTATCGAAGTATCTGCCCGAGTTCAAGGAACTTTGGGTGCAGGACAGCGACAAGGACGGCATCCGCACGCTCCACAAGGCCAAGAACGTGCTGACGGTCCGCATGGTGCTGAACCATACTGGCGGTTTCCCCTTCGAGTGCAGTGCCAAGCGCAATGACGTCCGTGGCGGCGGATGGTCGGGCGGTGCACCGCTCCGTCAGGTGGCATCCATCGCAGCGGCTTCCCCTATCTCGTTCGAGCCGGGCACAAGAGACCAATACTCCAACACTGGCATCGACATAGGCGCAGCCGTCGTGGAGGTCATTACGGGCATGAAGTGGGAAGATTATCTGAAGAAGGAAGTCCTCGACCCCCTCGGCATGAAATCCACGTGGTTCTGGCCTACCGACAAGCAACTGAAGACGCAGGTTGAGATGTACGATTGCCACAAGGATGCTCCGGCCACTTACCGGCTGGAGAATGGTTGGGAACAGCGTCCGTACAACGACGGCCATGTCTTTGCTTCGGCAGGTGCCGGCCTCTGGACTACGGCCAACGACCAGCTGAAGTTCTACAAGATGCTGATGAACCTCGGCGTGGGCGACAACGGCGTGCGCATCCTGAAGGAAGAGACCGTGAAGAGCATCCTCGCCGTCACCACGCGTCCCGACAACCTCGGTGGCTATTCGCTCGGCCTCAATGCGCCGAAGAAGGACGGCGAGAACGAATGGTTCGGCCATGGCGGTGCCTGGGGAACCAACTGCATGGTGAACTGGCACAAGAAGCAACTCAAGCTCTGGGTTGTCCAGCTCAATGGCCCACAGCCCTGGAACGGTCCCATGAACGAAGCAGCACAGAAGTTCTTCTCCCAGACAATCGACACTTCCGGCATCGATGCCTATACCGGAAGGACAAAGTAAAAGCCTCACTCCCGACCCTTCTCCGAGTAGAGGGCAGACAATGGTCAATGTTCAATGGTCAATGTTCAATGTCCAATGATCACCAGCACGCAGAACCCGCGCATCAAGCATCTGCTCTTGTTGCAGCAGAAATCGGCCCAAAGAAGAGCAGACGGCCTTTTCGTCGTGGAAGGACGGCGTGAGGTGGAGCATTGCCTCGAGGCGGGCTTCAATCTTCGCACGGCTTTCATCTGCGAAGAGATAAGCCCTCCTCCGCCTCTCCCCGCGGATGTGGAGCTGGTTCCCGTTGGCCACAACGTCTATGAGCGCATTGCCTATCGTGGCGGCACAGAGGGCATCGTGGCTGTCGTCGAGGCACGGCATCTCGGACTTCGTGACTTGCAGCTTTCCGCTTCGCCGCTCATCGTGGTACTGGAGAGCGTGGAGAAGCCCGGAAACCTCGGAGCCGTGCTTCGCAGCGCCGATGCCGCCGGAGCCGATGCCGTCGTGGTTTGCGACCCGCTGACCGACCTCTACAATCCCAACCTCATTCGCTCTGCCGTGGGAGCCATCTTCACAGTTCCCTGCGTGGCTTGCAGCACAGAGGAGTGCATCGCTTTCTTCAAAGAGAAAGGCATCAGGATTCTGACCGCCCAACTGCAGGATTCCCTCCTCTACTACGATACCTCGATGACAGGCCCCACTGCCATTGTGATGGGCACCGAAGCTACGGGACTGACCGAACAGTGGCGCTTGGCAGCCGACGCCCACATCCGAATCCCCATGCTCGGCAGGTTGGATTCGCTCAACGTCTCGGTCAGTGCTGCCATTTTGCTTTTCGAAGCCGTCCGGCAACGCCAAGAAGAAAGTGGGAAATCAAGAAATTGAGTGTAATCAGAAAGTTTTTATGCTTCATTAAGCGCTTTTTTACTTTTTTGTTGTATCTTTGCTTTCGAAATATACTTAAATAACCTTCAAATATAATAATAATGAAGAAAAAAAGACTCCTTTTTGCGGGATTGCTTGTTTTGGCATTCTGCACTGTGGCCTCAGCTCAGCAGCGACTGGACATCTTGCTCAACGACAAGAGCATTGTGTCCGTTAAATTGGACGACATCAACTACATGGAAATCGTGGAAGGCGCTGCGCCTGGCGAGCTGGACGGCGTCTGGTACTTGGGTTGGAAAGCCCTTAACAACGGTTCTGGCACAAGGACGCACTTCAATGGCACTGAGATGATTTCTTTCGTTGCAGGCCCGAAGATGAAATGGATTAAGTCATCAGGCGAGACTGTTTATGACCTGACTTATCCTGAAGGCGGCGCCAAGGAAGGTTGGACCTTTACGGGATACCGTGATGGCTCTGTGACGAAATATACTTTCCAGATCGTTGCCTACGAAGAGGACCTTCTCTTGCTCAAGCAAGGCACGACGCGCTACTATTTTTACAAATCGATTGAAGCGGCAACGAATGCTACGACCTTTGTGGCTTATCCCACACGTGCCACCATCTACACCGATGCCGACAAGCTTTGGGCAGCCAGCATCAAGGGCGGTGCTTCCGCTTCTCAGCTGACGCCGATGGGCAAACACTTCGAAAGCTTCAGGACTGCTACAGACGAGGACAAGGCTTGGCTGGCCGACCCAAACAATCAGCCCGACCTCTCTTATCATGAGTTGAGCGGAACGTGGACTGCGCAGACCATCACGCTCTATCCTTTCGGCTCGCCCGTGCCTGCCGATGTCAACCAGACCTCTATTGGCGACTGCTGCATGTGCGCTGTCTTTGCTTCCCTCGCCTATATTTATCCGGAATGGATTAAGACTATCATACATAAGAACGGCAACAACTATACCGTGAATATGTTCGACCCCAAAGGCAACCCAATTGATGTTGTCGTTGATAACAAAGTGCTGAACTTCCAGTTGAAGAGTAAGAATGGCAAGTTCTGCTGGTCAACCATCATGGAGAAAGCCCTGATGAAGTGGAATACCTGCTTCAAGTGCAACAAGATAGGCGGCATCGGCACGGAGCACGCTGCGCCTCCCTTCACGGGCAACGGCAGTAGCTACAGTTTCAGCCCCGACAAACTCTTCAATTCGGAGTTCGACCTCGTTGTGGACTACGCTTTGAGTCACGGCATGATCAGCGTGGGCGGCTTCAACGTGGGCGGCCTTCCCTGCGGAGAGATGGAAACTGTCACTGGCCACGCCTTCACGGTGATGTATCCCGACGAAGACGCCGACTACAAGTTCGTGATGCGTAACCCGTGGGGCAGCGGCTATCCCACCGACGGCAAGCTCAAGATTCCCAACAAGCGCGATGTCCTGAAGACCATCGACTTCCGCCTCGTCTTCCCCGGAGCGCAAATGGCGCAATACAAGAAGGAAGACCTCGGAGGCTATACACCGCCAAGGTTCAGACCGATGTACATGGACCTCAATCCCTCCGACGAAATGCTGCGCATGTACAATGTTGAGGGCTACAAACCCATACCCGTTCCCGAAGGGAAGAAACTTGACGACTTCGTAGAGGGAATAGAATTTGAGGAGTAACATCGTCTCTCCTGTATCATACAAAAACATCCCCTGCCGTAAAGCCAACAGGCTTATCGGCAGGGGATTTTTTTTTGTTGGTGCCCGGTAAAGTCGGCCAGCTCCGCTTGCGCCAGAGGCTTTGCCGAAGGAATCGCATCCCACGGTGTGTTGTTTGCTTGTACATGTATAAGCAATTGCTTGTACATGTAAAAGCAATTGCACGTACATGTACAAGCAATCAATGGCACTCGCTGCAGGCGGCAATATGATGAATCAGGTTCCCCGGAACAGCAATGGTAAGCCCGCAACATGCTGTGCTGCGTCAAGCGTTGCCTTGTCGCCTGCGGCGCTTTGCCCCGGGCGGGCCTTGGATAGGGACAAAAAAAAGAAGCGTCCTCACGGATAGCTTCTCCAAAAACTAAAACTAACAACTATTATTAACCTTCAAACAAATCTTTTTACCTAAACACTAAAACTAACTTATAATGTGACGTTATATGCTTCTTTTTTCTTTTTCTGCTGCAAAGGTAAGGCAATTTTTTCATTCCGCAATCATAAGCAGCAAAAAAAAGGTAAGAAAAGTCTTTTTGTTGATATATGTCAAGGTCTTAACACTGTATTAACTCAATCAGCACTATTTTGTCCGCTTTTTAGTTTCGGAAGTTATGATTGAAAATTATGATTAGGAGTTAAGCTCCCAACCATAACTTCTCCTTTTTTATTCTTCCTCGGTTTCTCCGATGTCGAAGCCTACTGTCTCTTCCTCTACGTTGGAATTGCCTTCGTCTTCGTCGATGACGCTGCTGCAGGGGTCGAAGTAGCTGGGAATGTCGAAGTTCTCCGTCTGGGTGTAGCCGAGACGTGTGTCGGCATAAACTTTCTGCAGGAAGTAAGCGGCAATGGGAAGTGCGGAGTTGGCACCTTGTCCTATAGCCATGCTGGCGAAGTGCACGTCGCGCTCGTCGCCTCCCACCCAGGCGCCGAAACAGAGCCGTGGCGTGTAGCCTACAAACCAGCCGTCGCTGTTGTCGTTGGTCGTACCCGTCTTGCCTGCCATGGGTGCGGTGATGTTGTATCGCCGCCTCATGCGTGAACCAGTGCCGCCGTCGATGACGCCTCGCATCATGATGATCATCTTGTAGGCAGCCTCTTCTGAAATCACTTCTTTCACTCTCGACTGGAACTCCGCCAGGACGTTGCCGTCGTTGTCCTCGATGCGAGTGACGTAGAGGGGATTGCGTCGCACGCCTTTCTCCGGGAAGGCGGAGTAGGCGCTGACCATCTCTGCCACAGAGATGTCGCAGGGACCGAGGCAGAGTGCCAGGGAGGGGTGGATGTCCTGGTTCTGAATGCCGAAGTCGTGCAAGAGCTTGACGAAGAGGTCGGGGCTGAGCTGGTTGAGCAGCCATGCGGAAATCCAGTTGTTACTCATCGCCAGTCCCCACTTGAGCGTCACCATCTCGCCATAGCGTGCACGGCTGCCGTTGCGCGGTGTCCAATGCTGGTTGCCTGCCACGATGTATGTCTGCTTCACGTTGGGTGCCACGTCGCACGGCGTCCAGCCGTTCTCCATGGCCAGTGAATAGAGATAGGGTTTGATGGTGGAGCCCACCTGACGTTTGCCCTGCGTACACATGTCGTATTGGAAGTGGCTGTAGTCAACGCCTCCGATGTAAGCTTTCACATGCCCCGTCTCGGCATCCATGCACATGAAGCCTGTGCGGAGGAAGGACTTGTAGTATCGGATGCTGTCGAGGGGCGACATCACCGTGTCCTTGTCCCCTTTTGTCGTATAGACCGTCATTTCGATGGGCTTTGTGAAGGCCTCGTCTATCTCAGCCTCAGAGTACCCAGCTTTCTTCATCTCCAGATAGCGTGCGCATTGTTTCTTGGCCCGTGCCAGGTCCGCTTTTGCCTTGTCGGCAGAGATGGCCGAGGCGTACGGGGCGTTCTTGTTCGTGCGTTGCTCTTTGTCGAAGAGCGGTTGCAATTCGCCTGTGACATGCTTGGCCACGGCTTCCTCGGCGTATTCCTGCATACGGCTGTCGAGGGTGGTATAGACCTTGAGGCCGTCGGTGTAGATGTTGTAAGGGCGTCCGTCGCGGTTCGTGTTCTTGTTGCACCAGCCGTAGAGCGGGTCTTGCTCCCATGCCAGCGAGTCCTCGTAGAACTTTTGCTTCTGCCAGGATGCATAGTCGCTGCGGACGGGCTTCTTTGCCATCAGCATGATGCGCAGAAAGTCGCGCAGATAGGTGGCATGCCCTTCCTTATGGCTGACGCGATGGAAGTTGAGGCCCAAGGGACGTTCCCTGAGCTCTTCGCGTTGCGCTTCGGAGAGGAATCCCGCTTTCTCCATTTGCATCAGCACAATGTTGCGGCGTTCAATGCAACGCTCAGGATAGCGGACGGGATTGTAAAGGCTTGGGTTCTTGCACATGCCTACAAGCAGAGCGCACTGGCAGGTGTCGAGCGCCAAGGGCTCCTTGCTGAAATAAGTTTGTGCAGCCGTCCGGATGCCGACGGCATTGTGCAGGAAATCAAAGTAGTTGAAGTACATGCCGATGATTTCCTCTTT
>CAMKTM010000140.1 GCA_946415695.1 uncultured Prevotellaceae bacterium
GTGTCTGCCCGCAGGAGAAACAATGTGAATCACAATGTATCCACCTGAAGATGAACGAGCCTGCCGTCGCCATCGGCAACTTGGAACGCTTTGCAGCCGACTACGAGCGCGAGTCTGGCAACATGTCGCTGCCCGAAGTGGCCGAGAAGAACGGCAAGAAGATCGCAGTCATCGGATCTGGTCCTTCCGGACTGAGCTTTGCTGGCGACATGGCAAAGGCAGGCTACGACGTGACTGTCTTTGAGGCTCTGCACGAAATCGGTGGCGTGCTGAAATACGGTATACCCGAATTCCGTCTGCCCAACGCGATAGTCGATGTCGAGATACAGAATCTGGAGAAGATTGGCGTGAAGTTCGTCAAGGACTGCGTCGTAGGTAAGACCATCACGATTGCCGAGCTTGAGACGGAAGACTACAAGGGCATCTTCGTGGGAAGCGGCGCTGGTCTGCCCAACTTCATGGGCATTCCGGGCGAGAACTCCAACGGCATCATGTCGAGCAACGAGTACTTGACGCGCATCAACCTCATGGATGCCAGCAACCCAGAGTATGCCACGCCCATCAAGAAAGCGAAGAGCGTGATGGTTGTGGGTGGCGGCAATACCGCTATGGACAGCTGCCGCACGGCCAAGCGCCTGGGTGCCGAGCGTGTGTTCATCGCCTATCGTAGGAGCGAGGCTGAGATGCCTGCCCGACTCGAAGAGGTGAAGCACGCCAAGGAGGAGGGCATCGAGTTCCTCACCCTGCACAACCCCATCGAATATCATGCTGACGAGAAGGGAAATGTCTGCGAAGTAGTGCTCCAGAAGATGGAGCTTGGCGAACCCGATGCCAGCGGACGTCGCTCGCCCCAGCCCATTCCCGGAGCCACCGAGACCATCGCTATCGACCAGGCCATCGTGGCTGTCGGCGTCAGCCCCAACCCCATCGTGCCCACTTCGATAGAGGGCCTTGAGTTGGGTCGCAAGAACACCATCGTCGTGAACGAAGGCATGCAGACAAACATCCCGGCCATCTTTGCCGGAGGCGACATCGTGCGTGGCGGCGCAACGGTCATCCTGGCCATGGGCGACGGACGCCGTGCCGCGGCAGCAATGCATGAATATCTGACAAAATGATTAGCCAAGATGAAAAACATGACACGTTAAGTTCATTGCATGGTCATGTACTTGCAATTGCATGGTCATGTACTTGCAATTGCATGGTCACGACCATGCAATGAATGCAACCCGTCAAGTTTGCCAACACGATACGTATAAAAACCAAATACAATGAGTGCACTTTACACAATCTTACTGTTGATATGCAGTAATGTCTTTATGACGCTGGCATGGTACGGACACCTGAAACTCAATCAAGCTGGTATCTCAACCAATTGGCCGCTCTACGCCGTGATACTTTTCTCCTGGTGCATAGCCGGCATCGAGTACTGTTTCCTTGTGCCTGCCAACAGGATTGGTTTCATCGAGAACGGCGGGCCGTTCACGCTGATGCAGCTGAAAGTCATACAGGAAGTCGTTTCGCTCGTCGTCTTCTGCGTCATTGCCAATATCCTCTTCCAGGGTCAGCAGCTCCACTGGAACCACTTGGCAGCACTCGTATGTCTTGTTCTCGCTGTGTATTTCATATTTAAGTAAACGTCTGTAACATGAAGAAATCACTTATTATTCTTGCCGCTCTGCTCATTGCCCTTCCCGCTCTTGCCCAGCGCAAAGGGAAAAAAGTCCAGAAACCTGCTTATACCGTCACAGCACAGGAGGCGATGGCAGCCTATGACTTTTCGCTGGCAGAAGAGATTCTTGAACATCAGATTGCTGGCCTTACAAAGAAAAAGCAACCAACGGACCAAGAAGAGGGACTGCTGGAGTCGGCACGCAAGTCACTATTACGTCTGCACGCTACTGAACAAGTGACAATCATCGACAGCATGATTCTGCCCAAGAAACAAGTTTTGCAGCAGATTAAACTCTCAGAAGAGTGCGGCTCGATAATGAGTTGTGCTGATTTTTTCAAATCAGCCGGCGGCAAAGACTGTACGCTGTTCCGCAACGAACTTGGCAATCATGTAGTCTATTCCGAAGCTAACAAGAAAGGCTTTCTCCGCCTGAAGGAGAAGTCGCTCATCGGCGGAGAATGGTCGATGGAAAAACAACTGACAGGATTTGAAGAAGAGGAAGAAGACAACCTCAACTTCCCCTTCATGCTCAGCGACGGCATCACGATGTACTATGCAGCAGAATGCGAAGAAAGCATTGGCGGCTACGACATCTTCATGACGCGTTACGACACTGACGAGCAGAAGTTCCTTGCGCCAGAAAACATCGGCATGCCCTTCAACTCGCCTGCCAACGACTACCTTTTGGTCATCGATGAGTTCCAGCAACTGGGATGGTTCGTGACCGACCGCAACCAGCCTGTCGATACGGTGTGCCTCTATACATTTATCCCCACAGAGACACGACGCATCTACAACGAACAAGAGCTTGGAGCAACCAAACTCGCATCGCTGGCACGCATCTCGTCCATCAAGGACACATGGAAAGACATGAATGCCGTCAATGCTGCAAAGAAACGCCTTGCAGAAGCACGAAAAGGGCAGAAGAATGAAGTGAAGAACCGAGATTTCACTTTCGTCGTCAACGACAACAAGACCTGTTATACCTTGTCCCAGTTCACAAATCCTCAGGCTCAGCAGAAGGCCAAAATATGGGTCGAGACAGAAAAGGAATATGCAGCGAAAAGCAAAGAACTGGGTGCCCTTCGCGATAAGTATGCAACAATGAACGAGGCCGGACGCAAACAGATTGCCTCACAAATACTCCTTGCTGAATCAACATTGGAACGCCTTGCTTCAGACAAGCTTGCATTGGAAAAAGAAATCCGTCGTTTAGAACAAAACAAGTAAAACCATGAAAAGTTTCGAATCATCAGAACTCATAATCAACGAAGATGGTAGTGTCTTTCATCTTCATATCAAGCCCGAACAATTGGCCGACCTTGTGGTTTTGGTTGGCGATCCTGGTCGCGTGGACATCGTAGCCAGCCACTTCGAGCAGCAGGAATGCGAGATACGCAATCGCGAATTCCATACCATCACAGGCACCTACAAGGGAAAACGCATCACAGTAATCAGCACAGGCATCGGTTGCGACAACATCGACATCACCATGAACGAGATTGATGCTTTGGCCAACATCGATTTCAAAACGCGCATGGAGAAGCCTCTGCATCGTACCCTCACAATTGTCCGCATCGGCACCTGCGGAAGCCTCCAGCCCGAAGCACCCTTGGGCACATACATCGCCAGCGTCAAGAGTATTGGCTTCGACGGTCTGCTCAACTATTATGCCGGACGTGATGAGGTTTGCGACCTCGACATGGAAAAGGCTTTCGTGCGTCACATGGACTGGTGCCCGCAGAAGGGAGCACCCTATGTGGCAACTGCCAACCCCTCCCTCATTGAGCAAGTAGCCGGCAAGGAAATGCTCCGTGGCATCACCATCGCGTGCGGCGGCTTCTATGGTCCGCAAGGCCGACTGATTCGCATCGGCATACAAGACCCAAAGCAGAACGAGAAAATAGAATCTTTCCGCTACACGACAAGTGAAGGCGAACTGAAGATATACAACTTCGAGATGGAATCCTCCGCTCTCGCCGGACTATCCGCCCTGCTCGGACATCGCGCCATGACCTGCTGCATGGTTATTGCTAACCGCTACGCAAAGGAGATGAACACCGACTACAAAGGCAGCATTGACCACCTCATCAAACTCGTCCTCGTACGAATCTAATAAGGTATGGCAACAATAACACTCGTCATGGCCTTCGTCCCTCTTCTTATGAGCATCGTCATTGCCATTGGCAAGGGAGACGAACTTATTGCCGGATACAACACATCAAGCAAGGAAGAGAAGGCAAAGGTGAACATCAAGCGCCTGAGGTTCCTCACCTCTATTCTCCTTCTGTTGGTCAGTGCTTTTATCATGGTGTTGCCATATACGACACAAAAGCAACAGTACATCATGTTAGCCGGCTCCTTTCCTGTTCTTTTTATATTTCTCATTCTTGCTAACACCTGGTGCAAGAAATCTTGAATAAAAGCCTCTCCCAAACCCTCTCCTAAAGGGAAGGGCTGGAAGGGCTGGAAATAAATGGTAAATGGTAAATGATTAAATGGTAAATGAGAGATGGTTTCTTTCGAAAGCGATTATAACAACGGTGCACATCCTGAAGTGATTTGTCATCTGCTCGAGACGAACGGCAAGCAAAGCCAGTCGTATGGCTTCGATGAGTGGAGCGAGTTGGCACGCAAGAAGATACGGGCTGCTTGCGAATGCCCCGATGCCGACATCTTCTTCCTCGTCGGCGGCACACAGACGAATGCAACAGTCATCGACGGCATGCTTCAGACCTACGAAGGCGTGATAGCCGTGCAGACAGCCCACATCAACGTCCACGAGTCGGGAGCCATCGAAGCCAGCGGACACAAAGTCATCACCCTACCCTCTCATGATGGCAAGATGAGTGCGACGGATCTGGAAGTCTGGCTCAAAGCCTTTCATGCCGACCCCACGCTCGAACATATGGTCATCCCGGGCATGGTCTATATCACCTTCCCCACGGAACTCGGCAGCGTCTATACTGCCAAAGAGATAGAAAAGATACTTTCCGTTTGCCGCAACTTCGAGTTGAAACTCTTCATCGACGGAGCACGTTTGGGCTACGGACTTGCCTCTTCGGAATGCGATTTTGACCTGCCGTGGCTGGCCAGCCATTGCGACGCCTTCTACATTGGCGGTACTAAGGTCGGGGCACTCTGTGGCGAAGCAGTCGTCTTCCCTCGTGGCAATGCACCCCGCCATTTCATGAACATCGTTAAGCGACACGGAGCATTGCTCGCCAAGAGCAGACTCGCTGGCGTTCAGTTCGATGCGCTATTTACAGATAATCTTTACTTCAACATCTCCAAGCATGCCATCGACATGGCCATGAAGATGCGAAAACTGTTTGAAGATGCAGGCATTCCCCTTCGCGACTCCAGCACTAATCAGCAATTCGTCGAGCTGACCAATGCGCAGATGAAGCATATTCTCAAAGACGTCCTTTTTGAGACATGGGAGCCGATAGATGCTGACCACACCCTTTGCCGCTTCGTTACAAGTTGGGCCACGACAGACAGGGATTTGGAAAGACTGGCTGAAGCATTAAGGACAATGTAGTCCTCTGTCCTTTTCAGAAGTCCATATCAAGTTTGATAGCATCTCCGCCTTCTTCCGGACGTTCCTCTGCTTCACCCTGCTTTCCACTGACAAAGTCAAAAGCCTGGTGAATTGCTTCATCGAACTTGCTGAAATCCTCGCGGAAAAGAAATATCTTGTGCTTCTCGTAGCTTACCTGCGGCATGTCCTGAGGCCCGCTCAGCATCTTCTTACTTTCGGTTATGCTCAGGTACATTTCATCTCTTCTGTTCCGCTTAACGTCGATGTAATAAATGCGCTGTCCTGCCTTTATTGTCCTCGAGAAAAGGATGTCGGCTTCGTGTCCGTCTGAAAGTTTCTTTTCTGTTTCCATCATACCAATTAATAATTCGTAATTAATAATTACTTGCCAAATTTCCACATATTTCTGCTAACTGCCAAAAAAATATGAAGGAAATTATCGCTTTTTGCACGAAAATGACTAATTTTGCATCGTGTTACACAAAAAAGCGCTCTATGATAAACCGTGAATTGATTCGCATTAAGCTTGTGCAGATACTTTATTCTTATCTGCAAAAGGGTAGCCATAATCCCGATGCTTGCGAAAAGGAACTCCTTCTAAGTCTGGACAAAGCATACGACCTCTATAACTATATGCTGCTTTTGATGGTTGAGGTAAGCCGCATGTCGGTTCGTGTGTTGGAAATGCGTCAAGCCCGCAGCAAGAAACTTAAAGACGGCGTATGTTGGAGTCGGAAGTTTGTAGATAACCGGTTTATCATCCAACTTGAATCGAACAGACAGCTTCGGGACTATTGTACCGAGCAAGACCTCAGCTGGGCAGACTATGAGGACTTCGTGCGCTCCTTAAACAACAAGATAGAAGAGAGCGAGTACTACAAACGGTATATGGCGTCTGAAAACTCGAGCTACGAAGAGGACCGTGAAATCTGGCGGCTCATCTATCGTCATCTCTTTTGCAACAACGATGAGCTTTCCGACCTTCTCGAGGACATCAATGTCTATTGGAACGATGACAAGGCCATTATCGACACCTTCGTGCTCAAGACCATCAACCGTTTTAGTGAGAACAGTACGGCTTCGCAGCCTCTCATGCCAGAGTATAAGACGGATTCAGACCTCGACTTTGCCAAAAAGCTCTTGCATCGTGCTTTGGTAGGGCAGGACTACTTCTACAATCTCATTGGTGAAACCACTCGCAAATGGGACTTCAACCGCCTTGCCCTGATGGACAGGATTATCCTTCAGCTCGGGCTTGCCGAGATAACATCTTTCCCGAACATTCCCCTTAGTGTCAGCATCAACGAATATGTTGATATTGCCAAAATGTACAGCACGCCGAAAAGCGACAAATACATCAATGCAA
>CAMKTM010000141.1 GCA_946415695.1 uncultured Prevotellaceae bacterium
TGTAGGGCTCCTTGACGTATTGCGGCAGGTTGGCATAGAAGACGAACGACGGCACGCGGGTGTCGGGTATCTGCATGCAGTACTTTATCTTGATATACTTGCCCTTCATGGATGGTGGCGGATAAGCCTCGATGAGCGGCAGCATCTCCTCGTTCAGCTTGTGGGTCGAGACCTTTCGCGTGCGGTTCAGATAAACGTCCTTTGCCGTCTCCAGCACCTTGAAGATGCGTTGCTTGGTCAGGGCTGAGCCGAAGATGATGGGGAAGTCCGTGAAGGGTGCCATGCGATCGCGGATAGCATCCTCCATCGTCTTCATCACCTTCGTGTCCTTGTCGGGCACAAGATCCCATTTGTTGACCACCACCACGAGGCTCTTCTGGTTCTTCTGGATGATTTGGAAGATGTTGAGGTCCTGCGCCTCGATGCCTCTGGTGGCATCTATCATGAGGATGCAGACGTCGCTGTTCTCGATGCTGCGGATGGAGCGCATCACGCTGTAGAACTCCAGGTCTTCGCTCACCTTGTTCTTTCTGCGGATGCCGGCTGTATCGACCAGATAGAAGTCGAAGCCGAACTTGTCGTAGCGCGTGTAGATGCTGTCACGGGTCGTGCCGGCGATGTCGGTCACGATGTTCCTTTCCTCGCCGATGAAGGCATTGACGAGGCTCGACTTGCCAGCGTTCGGACGCCCCACGACGGCGAACCTCGGTATGTCCTCGTCGGGCAGCGCGTCGCTTTCCTTCGGGAACTTGCTGACGACGAGGTCGAGCAGGTCGCCCGTGCCGCTGCCCGTGGCTGCGGAGATGCACTGCGGTTCGCCAAGGCCAAGGGCATAGAATTCGGCAGCCAGGTACGTCTCGTTGTTGTCCATCTTGTTGCAGACGAGCAGGACGGGCTTCTTCGAGCGGCGCAGAATGCCGGCCACAGCCTCGTCGAGGTCCGTGATGCCGTTCTGAATGTCAACGAGGAAGAGGATGACGTCGGCCTCGTCGGTGGCGAGCGTCACTTGCTTACGGATTTCCTCCTCGAAGATATCGTCGCTGCCCACGACCCAGCCACCTGTATCGATGACGGAGAACTCGCGGTTGCCCCACTCGCACTTGCCGTACTGACGGTCGCGCGTCGTGCCAGCCTCTTCGCTGACTATGGCGTGCCGCGTCTGCGTCAAGCGGTTGAACAGCGTACTCTTACCCACATTCGGGCGCCCTACTATGGCTACTATGTTCGACATCTCTCATTTACCATTTAATCATTTACCTTTTCCCTCCCTTCCCCTTTGGTGAGGGTTAGGGAGAGGCTTTTCTTTCATTTCTCTTTCGCGCCGCAAAGTTACGAAAAAAGCGAGAGATATGCAAATAAACACTTTTATTTTCGTTTCGGAGCTGTGTTCGGGAGAATTTCATTCCACACTAATTAACGTGAACTCGACGAAAATAATTTAGAGTTGTTGTATATTTTCTGAGATGTCCATGTCATAGATATGCTGTTTCTGCAGATGCGCATCCTACGCTTCAGTTTTAATAAGGGCGTGGCCTTATTTCAATAAAGGCGTGCCGTGTTGGCCATAAAGGCGTTCTTTTATGGCCAACACGGCACGCCTCGTTTTTGGGGATGTCGTGCGATGTTTCCTTTTTCATCGAACTCAAGCGTGCCGTCTTGTTTGCTCTTACAGTAAAAGCAAACAACACGAAAGCATCCCTTCGGCGAGAAAGCCCGATGGAATGGTGAGAATTTGCAGAGATTACGCTGTGCCGAGGGTGCCGTCGAGTGGAATGGCGCCCGCCGACGGGTCTGGCTGCTGCTGCGGGACACGCTTGAAGGCGATGTTGTTGCGGAGCATCTGGCCGGGGTTGACCAGGGGCAGTATCTGCTTGGGGATGCCTGCCTCTTCGCTGCGGACGGCCATGATGCCGCGAGCGCTGCCGATGGTGATGTCGGCCATGTGCTGCACAAGGCCTGCGGGCAGCACCCACTGGTCGCCATCAAGCTGATAGAGCGAGCTCCAACTGTCGCGGGTGAACTCGAAGACTGTCTGCACGCCCAGAATGAGCTGCGTGATGTCGTTCTTCTTGTACTCGAAGTTGGCGTTGCAGCGCACGATGCGCTTGTCGGTCTCGCAGTTGAACTGGAGTTGGTTGTTGATTTGCATCTCGCCCTCGGGCCATTCGTTGGCAAGGTTGACGAACTGCAGTTGCTTGACGTCCATCAAGCGAAACTGAATCTGAATTTGTTTCTGTTGTTGTGCCATAATGTCTATAATTGGTTTTGAGGTTAGAGGTTAGGGGTTAGAGGAATGTTTTGGAAGTGTATTTAAGGATCAAAGGTATTCTCTTACCTCTTACCACTAACCTCCAACCACCAACCTCTTATTTTTTTGCTTTTATTGTCATTGCGTTGAGATAGTAGAAGCGGTTTGGGCTGTTGTTGCGGGAGCCTGGCATGACGGTGAGCGTCACCTCGCCGTCGGCCGTTGGGCGGATGTTCTTCACGGTCACTGTCTCCCCGGAATTGTTTGCCGACTGCAAGTCATCGGCCTGAGTGTCCTCTCCCTGCACGATGAAACTTGTCTGGCGGAAGTCCTGACAACCCTCGCGGGAGGAGAAGAAGGTGAACTCGTAGGTCAGCTCGGGGTTGAGGTGGCTGAAGCGGAGCGTGGCACTCTGGCGTGGGCTTCCGCCTCGGAACTTGCCTGAGGCATAGCCCCAAAGCGCCGACTGGGAGACCTCGACCGGCATCATCATCTTGCTGGTGGTGTAGGCTGCGCCGTTCCGATTGGCGCCTCCAAAGTCGCCGGTAAAGGTGATGAGGATGCCCGTCGGGTTCATGTTGCTGTCGAAGATGGCGGTGTGCGTCCGAAGGGAAGGGGTAATGTCGTTCCAGGTTGGGTTGGATGTATCGGCGGAACCGAAGTTGAGTTTTATCAGCCCCGTCGGAATGATGTTGTTGACGACAGGAAGGCCTTCCCGGGCAAGGTCGGTGCATTCGAAGGGATGGGCCACGGCATCGTGCGCTGCCACTTGACAGGTGTGTGCCGTCAGGAAGTCCATGCCGTCGGGATGATAGCTGAAGCCTACGGGCGAAATGCCTGTGATGGCCTCCAACCAGGCGCAAGCTGCTGTGTAGCGCCCCATCTTGAGGTCGAGATGGTAGCCGTCGCGGTTCATGTTGTCGCCCAGCCAGGAGGTGCGCGCGTTCTGGATTGCTGTGCCGGAGGGCACCACAAAGCTCAGTTCGGGGTGCAGAGCCATTGCGTACTGCACGGCGGCGCAGATGCTGTCGTACATCACGTCCTGACGGTTGCCATAATTAGCGAAGCCGCCATGCGTGCTGTCGTGCGAATAGGCCCACGTCTGGTGGTAGCCATAGACGGCATTGGGATTGGTCTGAAGGCCTTGGGCATAGCGGATGAGTTCCGAAAGGTAAGGTTCGAAGGTGGCGGTGAGGCCCGACTCCTGACTCACTTGCTGGAAGGTGACGTACTGCCAGGGCTCGTCGGTGATGATGTCGGCGAGAGCGGAATGCGGCGTATTGGAGCGACGGCCGTCCTTCACCTTGCGGTACTCGAAGGTGTTGTTCGCCTCGGTGACGTCAATCCAATGCGACTGGAAGCCCTGACCGCCTCGATAGGCATTGCCGATAATCATCCTCACGCCAGCCTCGTCGGCCAGTTCCCAGAGATACTGCTCCACGGCATCCTGCGAAAAGCTGTTGCCGATGGCAAGCACTCGGACGATGCTGTCCTGCTGCAAGGAATCGACCTGAGCCCGGGCTGCAAGGCAGAGGCAAAGAAGTATGGCGAATCCTATTCTCCTCATTTGCCAAGTATCTTGTTGTATTCGTCGGAGGAGAGCACTTGCAAGGCCCGTTCGATGCAAGGGTCGCCGATGAGCTGCTGCTGCGTGCCGCCCCTCTGATAATAGTAGCGATGCACGATTTCATCGCAGAGATAAGGCTCCACTTCTCCCCGGAAGCGCAGCAAGTCGGCACGGACATCATAGGTCAGTTTCGCTTCCAAAGCATCAAGTTCGGCGCTCGTCGCCTCCTGATAGCCTTCGCGCTTGATGACGTCCCGCAGCACCTTGAGCAGTTCCTTGGCAGGCTTCCCCGCCTCGAAGCCACTTGCCCCGATGCTATCGACAAAGGCGGCATAGTCCTCGTCGCTCAACTTGAACTCTCCGACAGGCGGAATCGTCGGGTGCGTATGGCAGAAGTGAGTGGCATAGTCGAAGAACTCATCGCTGTTTATCAGCTCGGAAATCATGGTAGGCAGGCTGTCGGGCTTGACTTCGATGTCGGGCTTGATGCCGCCTCCGTCGCGCACCTCGCGGCCTCCTGCCGTATGGAAGAGCCTCGTCAGGCTGTCCGGCACAACGCCTGCCGAACCGTCGGCATTGAGGTGGCGATAGTCGTAAGCCTGGATGCAACGCCCGCTGGGTATGTAGTAGCGGCTGGTCGTTATCTTGAGAGTGCCGTGGTATGGCACTTCGCGCATCATCTGCACAAGGCCCTTGCCGTAGGTCCGCGTCCCCATGATGACGGCACGGTCGAAGTCCTGCAGGGCGCCCGAGACGATTTCCGAAGCAGAAGCCGAGCCGCCATCCACAAGCACGACGACTGGCATGACGCTATCCACCGGCTCGGTTGCCGTGTAGTACTCGCGGTTGGTGCGCGTCATCTTGCCCTTCGTATAGACCACCTTCTTGCCCTTCGGCAGGAAGAGGTTGGCAATATCCACCGCCTCGTTGACGGCTCCGCCGGGATTGCCCCGAAGGTCGAACACAAGGCGTGTGGCTCCCCCACGGCGCAGTTCGTCGAGGGCTTCACGCACTTCGCGGCAAGCCCCTTCGGTGAAGCCCGTCAGATAGATGTAGCCTGTCTGTCCGTCGCTTAGCAAACCCGCATAGGGAATCTGAGGAATTTGTATCATTTGGCGCGTAATGAGGAAGGACTTCTCTTCCTGCCCACGCCGTACCTTCAACTCGAAGGTCGTGCCAGCCTCGCCCCTGAGCATACTGCTCACCTTGGGCGTCAGCATTCCCTTCACGTCTTTGCCATCAATGGAGAGAATGACATCGCCTGCCTGAACACCAGCCAACTGACTGGGCGTGCCTTCGTATGGTTCGCTGATGACGGCTCTTTGCTCCTTCCTATGATAGCGAATCACGCTCCCGATGCCAGCATACTTGCCCGTTGCCATCTGCCTGAGGTCGTCGTCTTCATCGGGATAGTAGTCGGTGAAAGGGTCAACTTGTTGCAACATCGAACGGATGCCCCACCCTATCACCGTGTCCGCATTGAGCGAATCGACGTAGAAGAGGTCGAGCTGCTTGTAGATGTCGTTGAAGAGCTCGAGGTTGCGGCTGATGGCCGAATTGGCATTCTCTTTCTTTTGCGCTGCTAAAGAGAGCGGCAGCAGACACATTATTATATATATTAAGGCCCTAGACCCCCCAACCCCCTTTAGGGGGAGAGAGGTATCTGTAACTTGCTGATGTATTTCTTCTTTCATAATATCTTTATCTTACATAGGTATCTTTATTCCCCCTAAAGGGGGTTAGGGGGTCTGCTTTCTTATTTCCTTCCATGCCTCGTCGGGCAGACGTGTGCCGACCACTCCTATTACATGTCCTGCAAGAAGTGTGCCAAATTTGAGACAACTCTCCAATGAAGCACCTTTTTCTAAGGCATAGAGGAAACCTCCGGCAAAGAAATCGCCTGCTGCGGTGGTATCGACGACCGGAACTTTGTTTGCCCCGACCACGACCTCTTCGTCGCCAAGTCTCGCCAGGGAGCCCTTTCCGCCGAGCTTCACCACCGCCAGGCACTTGTAGGCAGCAATCTCCCGCAAAGCGTCGAGGGGTTCCTTCTTGCCGGTGAAAGCCGCCGCTTCTTCTTCGTTGGCAAAGACGATGTCGATGTAGTCCTGCACCAGATGACGGAAGAAAGGCAGGTCGGCAGCAACGACATTGAAGCTGGCGAGGTCGAGGCTGAGTTGCACGCTCTGTGCCATAGCCATCTGGCAGATAGCCTCCATCAGGTCGTGGTTCTGCACGAGATAGCCCTCGATGTGAGCCATGGCGACGCCGGCGAAGAGCTCCGGCGTAATGTCGTCCGGCTGTAAAGTGGCAGCTGCCCCGAGCAGGGTGCCGAACGTGCGCTCTCCGTCGGGAGATATGAACGTGTTGGCAACGCCCGTCGGCAAATCGCAATGCAGCAGACGTGCGTCGATGCCCACCTGCTTGCAGTTGTCTGCATAGAACTTTCCCAAAGCGTCGCGCCCTACTTTGCCGACAAAGCCGGCATTTCCGCCGAGCCGCGCAAGAGCCAGTATCGTGTTGCCCGCACTGCCGCCCGTGGCCTGCTCCACAGGCAAACCCTCCATGCAGGCACGCAATTCCCGCTGACGAGTCTCATCGATTAAAGTCATGCTCCCTTTGGGCAATCCCGCCTTCTCGAGAAGCGAATCGTCCCTCAGCCGCACAAGCACATCGACCAAAGCATTGCCAATCCCTATGATTTTCTCCATTTCGTGCTAATTTTTCTGCAAAGGTAAGAAATAATGATTAAAGAATAAAGAATAAGGA
>CAMKTM010000142.1 GCA_946415695.1 uncultured Prevotellaceae bacterium
TCGGGTACGGTAATGGTGCGCTGGTACCAGATGCAGGGGATGAAGTCGGTATGCTGCACGCCGGAGAGTTTGCTTTCAGGGCAGAAGGGGACGGTTATCTTGCCGTCGAAGCCTTTGCTGTTGCGGAAGTCTCTTTCGGCACCCGTCTGTCCGAAGTCGAAGGTGTACGTCCAAGTGCCGTTGAGGTTCATCCAGCTTTCCCGCTCGAACTGCGGACGCGGGTACTCGCTGCGGGGAAGGTCCGCCGCCTTTACTGTGCTGCCCAAACAGAGCAGCAGGGTTGCTGCCATGAGCAGCTTGCTGATGTGTTTCATAACGTCTGTTTCTATATTATTTATAATGTGTCGTCTTTTTCCTCGCAAAAGGGAGCATTGGGATTACCATCGAAGGGAAACGCCCCACCCCCTGTGCAATGTTCTTTGCAAGTACATGACCATGCAATGAACGCCCCACGTTAAAACAGTCCTTCGAAAAGGTCTCCCTGGACGGGTTTCTTCGCTGCGGGCGTTTCCTTCTTATAGAGTTTCTGCAAGGTGGCGATGGCTTGGCGGAGGTCTTCGCGGAAGCTTTCTGGAGCAAGCACCTCGACGTCGGTGCCCATGCCGAGAATGACATTCTGCAAGGCTTCGCTCATCGGCAGCTCCACCTGAATGGTGACGGTCATTGTCTTGCTGTCTGTGTTGCGCCCGAGAATCTCGGGATTGCCAAGGCGAAGGCGGACGGCCTCCTCGTCCTTGCTGATGCGCAGCGTGAACGCTGTCATCTGGCCGTCGGGCAGAACGGGCACAGCGGGTGCCGGTGCCGATGCCTTGTCGTAGTTGAGGAAGGCGGCCGCCTTGAGCAGCGGGTTCTTCCACTGGAGGTTGATGTAGCGTAGGATGCGTTTGTGTCCGCGACGGAAGCGGGGTTCGAGGCGTGCGCCTTTCTGCACGAAGTAGGCCACGTCGTTCTGCAACATGCGTTTGCTGCAGCTGAACTCGCGGTTGACAGCCTTGAGGCGTTGGTTGACATAGTGTATCAGGCTGCGCGTGTTGCCAGTCTCATTGGTTTTGGTTCGCTCGCCCATGAAGTATTCCATCACAGGGTCGCGGAGAGCCTCGTCGAGAATCATCCAGCGGAGGCGTTGGAGGTCGTTCTGTATCATGTTGAGGTTTAGTTGTTGGGACGTTAGTTATTTTGAGAATGATGGGTTATATCAAAGGTATGGGAACTTCTTCAAGGACTTTACCACGCGCTGGAATATCGTGGGCTGCGACACGGTGAAAACTTTCTGTGCATTGATGGTATAGGTGCCTGAGCCGACTAGCAGGCAGATGTCGTTGCCCTCCACCTCAGCGCTTGCCCAGCGAAGGCTGTGCATACCATGCACGGTGTAGCCGCTGGGAACCTGTATGCGGGCTTTCGTGTTGGCAGGAATGTCCACCACCCAAATGATGCCCTCCTCGGTGCGCTGCCATTCGCTGCTGACGGTACCATAGGGCGTGGTGTGAGTGGCACGGACGTGGTTCAACTCCTCGGGCATACTGAGGTGCATGTTCAACTCCTTATAGGCTCGGCTGGTGGGAGTTTGGCGTATGCCTGCCAGACAGCCGTACATCCATGGAAGGACATCGCCGAGAAGCATGACGTGGTTGCCGCTGTTCATGGCCGGGTCGGCCGTGTTGCCGTTCCACAGTTCCCAGATTGTTGTGGCATCGTTCTCTATCATGTAGCCGAAGCCGGGATAGTCCTTCTGCAGGATGACACGCATGACTTGGTCGAGATGGCCGCAGCGCGTCAGGCAAGTCAGGAGGTATTGCATACCGATGACGCCGCAGCTGACGTGGTCGTGATAGGTCTCTCGCGTGACATCGACGATTTGCTGCATGACGCGCTCTTCGTCGCCATCGGGCACGAGGCCGAACTCAAAGGAGAGAAGGTTGGCCGTCACGGTGTTGTTCGCATAGCAGCCCGTCTCGGGATGGTAGAAGTGGCGGTTGTAGGCTTCCCTGAGTTTTTCCTGTCGCTTGTCGTATGTCATCATGTCGGCCTCAATGCCGAGCTGCATGGCGAGCTGCCCCATCATGGTGAGCATACGGTAATACATGGCGGTGGAAATGAGGCTGCCGTCCGTCCTGCGAGCCGGGTCTTCGCTATGGATGAGGTCCGGGCGTTCGGGCGGCACGCACCAGTCGCCGTAGGCATTGGTCGTGACGATGCCGTCCTCAAGGTTCCGGTCCAGATAGTTCATGTAGCTTTGCAGACAGGGATAGTACTTCTGGACGGCATAGATGTCGTTGTAGCGGCGATAGAGCATATATGTGGCATAGACGGAAAGCGCTCCCCAGGCAATATCCTTGTTGCGCACCACCCAGAAGGCAGGCGCCACGTCGGCAATGAGGCCGTCGTCGTCCTGTGTGTCGAAGACGTCTTGCAGCCATTTGTAATAGAGTGCGCCGTTGTCCAGCAGCATGTTCTCGCCATAGCACCCCATCGCGTGGTCTCCCAGCCAGCCCATGCGTTCGTCGCGCTGCGGGCAGTCGGTAGGCATGCCGTGGTAGTTGCCGATGATGCCCCAGTAGGCATTCTCGTGAAGCTTGTTGAGCAATTCGTTGTCGCACCAGAAGGTGCCTTGGTCTGCCATCTGGTCATAGATGACGCAGCCCGTGATGTCGGAGAGTTTAGGCTCTGAACTGATGCCTGAAATCTCGACGAAGCGGAAGCCCTGGTAAGTGAGTTGGGGCTGATAGGTGAACGTGCCGTCGGCTGCCGGGATGTATGTGTCGGTACATTTTGCCGAGCGGAGGTTAGCGACGTAGAGTTGCTCGGGGTTCTTCGGGTCGAGTATTTCGGCATGACGGATAACGACGGGCACATCTTTCTTGCCTGTGAGTCGGACACGAAGCTGCCCCACCATGTTCTGCCCCATATCGACGATGTAGCGGCCGTCCGCCGTCTTGCGGATGCTCTTCGGGTCCAGTTCTTTCTGTATGCGCATTCCCGGGCAGGGCTGAGGCTGCACGACTCCTGTCGGCCCCTTCAGGCTTTGTGCCTGCTGCCAGTCGGTGTCGTCGAAAGCCGCCGTTGTCCAGCCCTTCATCTCGCGTGCCGCCTCGTAGCGCTCGCCGTCATAGAGATGGTTGCGCTGAATGGGGCCATTCGTCGTGACCTTCCAGTCGGTGTCTGTCACGATGGTCGTGGTGTCGCGGTCTGTCTCTACGACAAGCTGTGCCTTCAGACGCGGCAGGCCGTAGGAGGTGCAGTTCGCATTGAAGCCCAGCACGTAGCCATTGCCCAAGAGCGAGCCGATGGCGTTGCTGCCGCGGCGCACGAGGGAGGTGACGTCGTAGGTGTTGTAATAGACGGTCTTGGTGTAGTCCGTCTGCAGTGTGCCGAAGACGTCCTCGCTCACCGGCTGTCCGTTGATGTAGGTCTGTCCCCAGCCCATGCCGCTAATGTAGAGTGTGGCGCGGCGCACCTTATAGTCTATGGAGAAGGTGCGGCGCAAGTAGCGTGCCGGCAAGTCAAAAGTCTCCCCCGTCCCCTCCGAGGGAGGGGAGAACGGCGAGGCGACGGGATCATTCCCCCCTCCTTTGGAGGGGACGGGGGAGGCTTCTCCTTTGGAGGGGTCGGTGGAGGCCATTCCTATCCACTGCGCCTCTTTTTGGAACTGCTTGATGCCTGTCAGGAAGGATTGCACGGGGCTCGTCAGATGCTCGCCAGTGTTGAGCCAGACTTCCACCTGCCAGAACACTCTGCTCTGGTAGGGCAGGCGTCGCCCCTGATAGGGTACGTTTATGCTCTCGTCGGAGTTTGTCCGTCCGCTGTCCCAAAGCAGGTTACGTCCGGCTTTGAGCTCGGCCTTCGAGGTTGCCACACGCAGGTGGTAGGCCATCTGCATGACGTTTGGCTTGGTGCTGGTGGTCTGCCAGGAGAACTGCGCCGTGCGGACTATTCCCGCCGGCTCCGTCATGCGACAGACACGGAAGCCCGTCAGTTCACTCCCCACTGCACTCTGCAATATCATAAACAATGCCACTAAAGGCAGAACGAAACGTCTCATATTGTACGGAATTTGGTCTATTTTGCCACAAAGTAACACATTTTTTTGGAAACATGAAAGCGTTTTCCTAAAAAATACCTACATTTGCGTTGAATTTTGAGGTGAGAGGTGAGAGGTAAGGGGTTCGAGAATACTTCTGCCACTGAAAACCACGCACCCAAAACTACCCTCTGACCACTAACATCTAACCACTAACATCTAATCATCAACATCTAACCACTATCTTTTATTAAGATGAAAAGATTGTCCTTCTTCGCAGCAATGCTGCTTGCGGCTTTTGCCGCTCAGGCTCAGCAAGCCATTTTCGAGAAACACGACACGCGTTCGCCCTGGTTCAACGACGACGGCACCGTCACCCTCCGCATCAAGGCGCCAGAAGCACAGAAAGTGTCCGTCATAGGCGACTGCATCGAGAACGGCCGCAGCGACATGACAGTGCAGGACGGCGTCTGGAGCTATACGACGGACGTCCTGCCGCCCGAACTCTACAACTACCGCTTCTACGTAGATGGCGCAGAGGCACAGGATGCAGGCAACATCGAGCGCAGCCGCGACGTACGCTCCTTTATGAGCACCTTCATCGTCAGCCGCGAGGAAGGCGACAAAGGCTGGCTCTACCAGAACCACAACGTGGCACACGGCGACGTGGCGCACGTCTGGTACGACAGCCCACAGCTCGGCATGAAGCGACGCATGAGCATCTACACGCCGGCAGGCTACGACAAGGGCAAAGCCTATCCCGTACTCTACCTGCTGCACGGCGCTGGCGGCGACGAGGAGGCTTGGCTGACACTCGGACGCACAGCACAGATCATGGACAACCTCATCGCCCTGAGCAAGGCGAAACCCATGATCGTGGTGATGCCCAACGGCAACGCATCAGACGATGCCGGTCCTTTGGAAACTGGACTCAAGCAGAAAAGCCAGCCCAAGATGTCATACGAAGAGAGCTTCTCCGACATCATGAACTACGTGAAGTCACATTATAAGATTAAGAAGGGAGCCGACAACACCGCCATCTGCGGCCTCTCCATGGGCGGCTACCACACCTTCCGCATCAGCATGCTGAATGCCGGCACCTTCGGCTACATGGGACTCTTCTCCGCCGCCGTCCGCTTGGAGCGCTCGCAAAAGAGCCTTGAGGAACAACTTGCCGAGCGCCCCGAGGCCGTACAACAACTCAAGGACCTCTTCGCCGCAAAGCCACACCTCTACTGGATTGCCATCGGCAAGGACGATTTCCTCTTCCAGCAGAACGTCGCCCTGCGTCAGTACCTCGACAAGATGCAGTACCCCTACGAATACTTCGAGAACGAGGGCGGCCACATCTGGCGCAACTGGCGCATCTACCTCTCCATGTTTGCCCAAAGACTCTTCTGAATTTGTCAAGATTTTTCTGAAAATCACCTTCACAGGCAGCACATTTTGGGGTCTCCGGCACTTGGAGACCCCAAACTCCCAAAATGGCCTCAAATTTAATGTCTGTTGATTATCAACGCCTTACAAAGAAGCCTTTCGGTTCTCCGAGCAAATAAAATACAGGTGTTGCACTTCCATAAGACAACAAAGGCATACTTTTACCTAAAAAACAACCCGTCTTTTCGGCCAACAAAGCACAGGGAATTTACAAACAAGGCACGCTCTTTTTGAATAAGAGCGTGCCTTGTTTGGTTTTCCCCCTCGCCGCATCACCTGAACCCAAGTTCCGCACCAGAAAAACATGTAAAGGATTTTCCTTGCAAGAAACAGGCTTTCCACACTACCGCCAGAGATGCATATTGCTTACTATTGATGTCCGCCAAATCCTGCCTGCGCCTGAAGCGACAGCCGAAGAACTCACGTTATTTAAGTCACGCAGAACTGAGGTCGACGGCCCGAAGGGGAACTGAAAGTCGCTGGCGCGATAGCGGTAAAGCAAAGTCAAATACGCAGAAAGGTTACAGTTTGTTGGCGATGCGGAAGATGGCATTGTCCAGTATGTTTTCAACATTGAAGTTGACAAGGATGCCGACACGGAGTCCAAGCAGGCGCAGGTATGTGAGTGTCTGTTTCCAAAACAAATCGCGCATTTCATGCACGCTTTTCAACTCGACTATTACCTTGCCTTCCACAAGGAGGTCAAGACGAAGTTCGGTTTTCAAGCTGTGGCCATCGTACTGTATGGGCACTTCCTTCTGCCGCTCAACTGTCAGTCCGCGTTTCTGCAGCTCATAAACCATTGCTTCTTCATAGACCGACTCCAACAGTCCGGGGCCGAGGTTCTTATACACTTCGTAGATAGCTCCGCGTATCTGGTAAGTTATTTCGTTCTCTGTCATGGCGTTTTTCTTTTTATCTCACGCAGATTATACTGATAATTTTTTTAGTCACGCAGATATCGCAGAACTGAGGTCGACGGCCCGAAGGGGAAAGTCAAATACGCAGAAGTTTTTCTCACGCATATACTGATATTTTTTTAGTCACGCAGAAATCGCAGAAATACGCAGAAATTCTTTTGCCACGGCA
>CAMKTM010000143.1 GCA_946415695.1 uncultured Prevotellaceae bacterium
AGACTGTCCGCCCTCCCAGACGGAACAGCCTTTCCTTCGTGCTGAGCCTGTGCTCCTTTTGGTGTTGCTCCCACGACTGCAGGATGCCAAGCACTTCGTCGTCAACAATCTGACCTCGGTCAACCACTTTTTGTCCCTGCAGCACGACACCTTTGGTGCGCACCAGCCGTCCATCGACTTCTTGCCTCTGCCATGCGCTCTTCTCTGTGTCGTAGGTGAGGTTCGGGGTGATGTATTTCATCAGGTCAAAACCGTGGAGGCGGCTGTGGCTGTAGCGGACGCTGTCCTCGCCCTCCTCTCGGGCCATGTATTCGTAGGCTGTCTTTTCGCTGAAGAGCACGGAGACGAGGCGTCGCTGCGATTCGTTGTCGTGGAAGATGCGGACATGTTCAGGCTTCGGCTCGCCAAGGCTGGCTGCTGTCTCGCCGGACAGGATGCCGATGGAATAGATGTGCCGCAGCTTCTCCTGCAGATGAGGCAGGTAGTAATAGGGTGTGCCCTGCATGGCAGGCGTCTCGAAGTCCTGCCGAAGCGCTTGCAACTGATGCTCCAAGACCTCAGAATCTTGTTGCAGATAAGGTTCGTAGTATTGTTTCAGGCTGTCCTGCTCGCGAGCCACCTGCTCGGCAGACTTCAGGATGGGGAAGCTGTCCTGAGCGATGAAGGCCTCCTCATCCCAAGGCTCGCCCTTCTGGTAGTGATAGGTGGCATTGTTCCCGTGGGGCATGAAAGTCACCAGAATGGCCGTCGCGGCAACGGAAAAGAGGATGCGGTAAAGGATCTCCTTGAAGTTCAGACTGTGTTTGTGGTTGTAGCGGCTCATAGTATCATTTAACTGAAGTTTCGGATGTTCCGGAAGACTTGTATAGATAAGCTTTTACACCTTCCTGCAAATAATGGTTAAGCATTATGCGGATAATGGCTAAGCATTATTTTCAGAACCCTGTGACTGCTTACAGAACACCCGAAACATAAATCATTTACTATTTAATCATTTACCATTTACCATTTATTTTGCAAAGATACAAAATAATGTTCAATGTTCGGTACTCAATGTTCAATTATTTTTCGTATCTTTGCACGGAAAATAAAAAAGGTAAATGGTAAATAATCAAATGCTAAATGGTAATATGAACTCTGAACTGAAAAAGAAGGTGCGTGTGCGCTTTGCTCCCAGCCCGACAGGGCCGTTGCACATCGGCGGTGTCCGTACTGCTTTATATAACTATCTCTTCGCCCGTCAGAGAGGCGGCGAACTCATCTTCCGCATCGAGGACACAGACTCCACGCGCTTCGTCCCTGGAGCAGAGGAGTACATCATCGAGTCGTTCCGCTGGCTCGGCATCAAATTCGACGAGGGCGTGAGCTTCGGCGGCAGTCATGGCCCCTATCGGCAAAGCGAGCGTCGCGACATATATAAGAAGTATGTCCAGCTGCTTCTCGACAATGGGAAGGCCTACATCGCCTTCGATACGCCCGAGGAGCTCGACGCGAAACGTGCTGAGATAGAGAACTTCCAGTACGATGCCAGCACCCGCCTTCAGATGCGCAACTCGCTGACTCTCCCGAAGGAAGAGGTGGACAGACTCATCGCCGAAGGCAATCAGTACGTGGTGCGCTTCCTCATCGAGCCTGGACGCGACGTCGTGGTGGACGACATCATTCGCGGCGAAGTCCGCATCAACAGCAGCATCCTCGACGATAAGGTGCTCTACAAGAGTGCCGACCAGCTGCCTACCTACCACCTCGCCAACATCGTGGACGACCACTTGATGGAGGTGACGCACGTCATTCGCGGCGAGGAATGGTTGCCCAGCGCACCGCTCCATGTCCTTCTCTACGAAGCTTTTGGTTGGGCCGACACGATGCCGCGCTTCGCACACCTGCCGCTCCTGCTCAAACCCATAGGCAACGGCAAACTCAGCAAGCGCGACGGCGACAAACTGGGCTTCCCTGTCTTCCCGCTTGAATGGCACGACCCGAAGAGCGGAGAGGTGAGCAGCGGCTATCGCGAGAAGGGCTATCTGCCCGAAGCGGTCGTCAACTTCCTCGCTTTGCTTGGATGGAACCCCGGAAACGACCAGGAGGTAATGAGCCTCGACGAGATGGTGCAGCTCTTCGACCTCAGCAAGTGCTCTAAAAACGGCGCGAAGTTCGACTACATCAAAGCGGCTTGGTTCAACCACCAGTACCTCCTCAAGCAGCCCGACGAAGCATGGGTGCCCAGTTTCGACAAGGTGCTCCGCGAGCAGGGCATCACCTCGACTCCCGAAAAGGAAGCCGATGTGGTCCGCATGATGAAGCTGAAGGTCATAGAATACACCGACGGACAGGGACAGAAGCACAAGCGCAACATCAGCTTCGTCAGCGACCTCTGGCCTCTGACGCGCTTCTTCTTCGTCGCTCCCTCTGAGTTCGATGCCGAAGACAAGTTCATTCGCAAGAACTGGAAAGAGGGTCAGACGGCTCAGGAGATGCAGCAGCTTGCCGACGTGCTGAGCGGCATCGAGGACTTCACTATCGAGGGTCAGAAGACCGCCGTCGATGCTTGGGCAGCCGAGACGGGCATCAAGCCCTGGAACGCTTGGCGCATCTGCCTCGTAGGCGAGGGTCAAGGCCCCGACATGTACGAGCTTTCAGCATTCCTCGGCAAGGACGAAACCCTCCGCCGCATGAAGTTCGCCATCGAAACACTCGGATAAGACTGTCACAGTATAGTTTCGCATTTCAAGTGGTCAAAGAACTGATACACAAGTACTGCGAGGGAAACGAGCCGCTGGAGCAGATCTTGTTGAAGCACAGCGGCGACGTGGCGCAAATGGCTTTAAGAATTGCCAAAGAACATCCCGAGCTGGATGCAGACGAGACGTTCCTTTGGGAAGCGGCCATGCTGCACGACATTGGCATCACGAAAGTTGATGCACCTTCCATCTTCTGCTACGGGACGGAGCCTTACATCCGTCACGGCATCTTGGGCGCGGAGATACTTCGTGCCGAAGGGCTCCCCCTTCATGCCCGAGTAGCAGAGCGACACACGGGCACAGGGCTTACTGCCGCCGAGATAGTGCGGCAGAACCTGCCCTTGCCGCATCGCGACTTCGTGCCGGAGAGCATCGAGGAGCAAATCGTTTGCTTTGCGGACAAATTCTATTCCAAGACTCGACTGGACATCTGTAAGACGCCGGAGCAGGCCATACGCAGTTTGGAGAAATTCGGCAGCGAGGGCATCGCCGTCTTCAAAACGTGGATGTCCCGCTTCGCGTCTGCTTCACTGTTTTCTACTTCGCCATAATCTTTTTGACGATGGAGGCGCCATTGCGAAGCACGATGTGGGCAATGACGGGTTCTCCGACGGGAAGGGCGTAGCCTATGCGACGACCTTGCAGATCGTAGTAATAGACGGCGGCGATGTCGTCGCTCAGGGAAGCCGTTCCTTCGCTCGGCACGAACAACTGTTCTGCCTCTATCTCGTCGATGCCCGTGGCGATTCCTTCCGAAGTGGTGACAGAGAGAAGGTATTCGCAAAGTTCTGTCTTGGGCGTGAGGTAATAGTTGTCGAGCAGTTCCACGCGTGTTGCCTTAGTCGTTGAGACAGTAGCGGGCTGTCCGTCTGCGCCAATGCCCAAGTTCTTAGTGCCTTCGCGTATGACGAAACCAGCGCCGCTCTTGTTCAGCATCAGTTTGTGAGGTGTGTCGGAGAGGATGGGCTTCGTGCCAATGCTAAGGAAATGGCCTGTTCCCAGGTTGTAAAGGCAATAATACGTCTCATCGTCGTGACGCAGGACAATCCAATGGTTGTTGGGGTCTGTGACGTCGGCATCTTTGCGTGGTATGACGGTAAGATTATTGTCCTTCACGACGAACACGTTGTTGTTGTCTCCTATCAGATATGCACGGAAGGAGCAGATGTGTTCGGGCTTGAGGGTGTTTCCGTAGCGAAGCACTTTGTTATTCTCCGACATATTGAGCAGCGCCTGCCGCATTTGGGCAAGGGTGTAGTCGGTTTTGGCAAGTTCACGGATGTTTGTCATGGCCTCTTCGGTGTAACCCTCGAAGCGGTTGGTCCTGGCGAAGAGTTCCTCAACGAGTTCTTTGGTTTGAGCCAAAGAGTTGTGGGTGGAGAGGAGCGTCTTCATCGATGCTTTCGAGTCGGCCAAGTAAGCGGTCTGCAATGTGGCGATGAGGGAGTCGAGATTGATGCTCTCCACGCAGCTATGGTCATCGACGAGAGGCAGGACGCTGGCCGAATCCTTTGGCTGACCGTATCCTCCGGCCTGCATATAGAATGCCCGTGGCACGTCGCTGGCCAGGCCGTGACCGTAGTCCATGCGGCGGTGGCGTGAGGTTATCTCGCCTTCGTTGATGAAGTTCTGATAGTCAGTCTGCGAGAAGAGATCCACCTTATTGACAAAGTACCACTTGCCGCTGCCCACAGAACGCTGGTAGTTGTTGCGGTAATAAGCACGGCGGAAGAGTTCGCCGCCCGTGTCTGCCCAGTTCTCGATGAAGGAGTACCAGGTGTTGTAGTAGTGCGACTCTCCGCTGTGGCGGATGGTGGCCATGTAGTGCCACTCGGGGTCGTCGAGGTTCTTGTACCAGGTGGAGAGCAGGGAGCAGGGATAGCGGATGATGCTGTCGTTGCCGTTCCTGTCTTTGAGCGTGATATTACGTTCTTCGGGACGTGCGCAGGTGAGGAACTGCACCCATTGCCCGGGCTCCCATTTCCCGTTATATACCATTGACTGACAGCCTGTTCCTTCGTTGCCGAAGCGGTTGATGGCAACGTCTTCACCGGACGCCAAGGCGCCTGCCCGGAGGTAGGCTGCAAGGTCGGGTGTCACGTCTGTGTCGCCATTGTCCCATATGGAGAAGAGGACGCGATGCTGATAGGACGAGGGAATCGTGTCGGTATATTGTCCGTTCTCGTTGGGTACGGTCTGGCCACACATCTGTATGCCCATGTAGCCGCCAGTGATGCCGAGCGTCATCAGATAGGTGTTGATGGTGGCCCACTGCTTGGGCATCAGCACTTCCTGATAGCACCACTCGTAGGACTCGTTTTGCGGGGCATTGGCTGCGGTGGAGTGTCCGAACCAAAGGTGTGTGGCAGGCGTAGGGAAGCCGCGCAGGTGGGCATCGATGACGGGATTGTTGCCCGAGCGTTCGAAGTCGAGTTCGATGAGCCGAGAGATGCGGTTGCAGCCGTCGGGAGCCTGTATCTCCACGCGATACCATGTATCGGCTGGGAAAGTCATTTCCGGAATAATCTGGATGTCTGTCGTCCTGGATCTGGTGCAAGCCTGCGTGACGCTATGCTCGAGCAGCACTTCGTCGGTCTCGCACCTCTTGACGCAGACGTTGAGGGTCACGTCGCCCGTCACCTTGGGCGTAATCTTTGCCAACCCCGACACCGTGGCGCGGGGGATGCGAAGGCAATAGACGAGCTTGATGCGGTCGTCGGTCTCGAAGGTGGTGTAGCTTTCCGTCTTGCGGTACCCCGCATAGCGCCCCTCTATCTCGCGATAGTGGCAGTTGCCGAAAATCTTATCGGTTGCCTCAAGGGAAAGGGTGAAAAGAGAGAAAAGAGAAAAGGCGAAAAGAAGTAAAGTTTTTGCTTTCATGGTCTTTCAGATGTTATATTTGTTAGTTTTTCGCCGTAAAGTTACTATTTTCTCACGACAAACGCAACATCATATTGAAAAAATCTTCACTGAAACCCAAAAACGAAAGCGAAAAGTCAAAAAAGCCCACACTATGCATCAATGCAGAGACCGAGTTCGGATGACTGGCACAGCGTGGCATGTTGTTTGCTTGTACATGTAGAAGCAATTGCTTGTACATGTAAAAGCAATTGCACGTACATGTACAAGCAAACGAGGCAACGGCAGTAGATGACAAAAAAGCCACGAATCCCAGGGATTGCACTCTGACGTCATCGGGCAGAGACTTTGCCAAGGAATTGGTTTAAGTCTCTTGTTGACTGCCCGAACACGTGCAATCCGTGAGATTCGTGGTGGAGAGATATGCCTTTTGGGGTTAAAGCGTGCTCTTTATCCAGCAGTTGTGCTTTTCTACATCTGCCTGGGCAAGGCGGACATAGTTGCGCAGGCTCTCACCGAAGAGCTCGGGCGCCTTGGCGGCGTTCTGCATGAGGAGGTGGCACATGATGATGTCGGCTGCCATCTCGTAGAGGTGACGGGCGCAGAGGTCGAGAAGCTCCTGGCTCTCTGCTTCCTTCACGGCTGCCACGCAGGCATTGTACTTCTCGGCCATTGCAAAGACCCTCTCTAACTCCCCCTTAAGGGGGGAGGACTCCCTCCCTTTAAGGGAGGGTTGGGGTAGGTCTTTTTCCAATTCCTCGATGACTTGGCTGTAGAAGCCGTTGGTGACGTAGCGGATGGCGGCCACCGTCTGCAGCTGCGTGGTGCCCTCGTAGATAGAGGTGATACGGGCGTCGCGATAGATGCGTTGGCAAGCGTACTCCAGCATGAAGCCCGAACCACCGTGAACCTGGATGCAGTCGTAGGCATTCTGGTTGG
>CAMKTM010000144.1 GCA_946415695.1 uncultured Prevotellaceae bacterium
TGAGAGTCAAGGCAAAGAACTTGAGGCAAAGCGTCTGCACGAGCGCGTCACCTACGACATCGAAATGATTCGTGAACTCGGACATTGCTCTGGCATCGAGAACTATAGCCGCTACTTCGACGGACGCAAACCCGGAACCCGACCCTACTGCCTGCTCGACTTCTTCCCGAAGGACTTCCTGATGGTCATCGACGAAAGCCACGTCTCCGTTCCCCAGCTACATGCCATGTACGGCGGCGACCAGGCCCGCAAGACAACGCTCGTCGATTACGGCTTCCGCCTGCCTGCTGCCAAGGACAATCGCCCGCTCAAGTTCGAGGAGTTCCAGGAGATGACACATCAGGTCATCTACGTCAGTGCAACCCCTGCCAACTATGAAATTCAGCAAAGCGAAGGCGTCGTCGTGGAACAAGTCATCAGACCCACAGGATTGCCCGACCCCTTGATTGAAGTCCGCCCAACAGAAAATCAGGTGGATGACCTTATGGAAGAGATTCAAGGGTGCATCGAAAGGAAGGAGCGCGTCTTGGTCGTCACCCTTACGAAGCGAATGGCCGAGGAACTCACGGAATACCTACTTGCAGGTGGCGTCCAAGCGACATACATCCATAGTGATGTCGATACGCTCGACAGAGTACGCATTCTCAGCGAGCTTCGTGCAGGCAAACACGATGTGCTCGTCGGCGTCAACCTCCTTCGCGAAGGCCTCGACCTGCCCGAAGTCTCGCTTGTCGCCATTCTCGATGCCGACAAAGAAGGCTTCCTCCGCAACCAAAGGAGCCTGACACAGACCATCGGACGTGCAGCCCGAAACGTCAACGGCAAAGCCATCATGTATGCCGACTCAATCACCGAAAGCATGGCAGCCACCATAAACGAAACCAACCGCCGCCGCGAGAAACAGTTGCGCTACAATGCAGAGCACGGCATCACACCTCAGCAGATACGCAAGGCCGCCACAATGGGCGACCTCATTCAGCACGGCGGAGGCGAAGAAAGGGCATACGTAGAACCAGCACAATATGAAGTCCTTGCCGTTGCAGAAGCAGAGACACTAACCCTCGAACAGAAGAAACAACGCATAGCAAGCCTCAAGAAGAAGATGCAGGAAGCAGCGAAGCGCCTCGAGTTCGTAGATGCCGCCATTCTGCGCGACGAGATGCTTCACCTGCAGGCAGAAATAGATAATTAAGGAAATCGGATGGAAAAAGGAGGTCTGTTCCACGAAAAGTCATTTTCGCTTTTCAAGGGAATCGCATACCATCCCGAAAAACAAGCCACGCTCTTATTGGAATAAAGGCACGCTCTTATTACAAACAAGCCACGCTCTTATTGAAATAAGGCCATGCTCTTATTGGTATAAGTCAAGTCTTTGTTGTCCGGGGAAACAATTTTACCGAACAGAAATCTTTCTTTTTACTGCTTTATCTTGTCCCAGGTATTGCTCTGCGAGGCATCGATGGCAAAGAGGACTTCGTATGCTTTGTCCTTCTCTTCCTTTGTGCCTTTCTTCGAGAAGATGTTGACCAGTTCGTCGCGCTTGTACTCCGTGAAGAGCTGTGCCACTTTCGACATGGTCTTGGCACGGTTGGCTTCGCGAAGCAGGTCCAACGCATCGGCAATGGTGGCCCGTGCACTGTCGGGAGCCTCGAACATACGGTCGAGCCCTTTGCGGTGGTAAATGTAGTTGAATTCGCGCATCCCCTCCATAGAAGTGTCCAAATAGTCGTTGAGCAGGGCACAGCGGTTGCTCATGTCGCCGAATGGTTTCCAGCCCGGAAAGTCCATGCTCTCGCCTGCCGTTGCAATGTCCTGGGCAATTTGAAAGCAATCGGTGCCTCCCTTCGGAGCCATGGTGTCGAGGTCCATACCTATTATCATGTAGGCATAGTAGGAAAGAAGAGCCACGAGGTTGTTGTCTATCTGGTTCGGCTGATACTCAAGCTGGTCGAACTCGGTGAACACGAAAGTGAAGTCGGCATCGTTCACGGCGTAGGCAATCGTGTTGTAGTTGCTGCCATAGACGGGACGACTGCAATTCATCATCAAACTGCATTCGAAGGTGTTCTCCTCCTGCTTGTAGGTGTTCACCGTGATGTTGAAGTTGCACTGTATCTTCTCGTTCTCGCGAAAAGGTATCTCAGTCCATTTGTGGTTGTTGAGGAAGTCTGTCAGCTTGGTCTGCAAGGCATCGAACACTTCTGTCCGCGTGCCCTCGATTTGCGCATGATTGACCGTCACACGGGCTTCAAGCTCCTGCGCAAGAACAAGGGGCAAGGAGGAAGGAGCAAAGAGCAAGAGAAAAGATATGATAACCTTGTGTCTGTTCATTATTTCTTTCATTATTTCATTTGTTGAACCAGATGTTCGACAATGTCCTCTGCTACTTCACGCTTCGACTTAGTGTCGTAAGCAGTAGTGCCTTTATGTCGGTCGATGATTGTCACCTTGTTGGTGTCAACGCGGAAGCCAGCTCCTTTGTCCTGAAGGCTGTTCAGGACGATGAAGTCCAGATTCTTACGTTCCATCTTCTCTTGGGCATTCTTGAGTTCATTGTCAGTCTCAAGCGCAAAGCCAACGAGCACCTGGCTCTTTTTCTTGACGGAACCAAGTGCTGCGGCAATGTCCCTTGTGGGCTGCAACTCAAGCTTCAAGTTGTCGCCCTTCCGCTTTATCTTCGTGTCGGCAGTCGTCTTCGGCGTGAAGTCTGCCACTGCGGCACAAAGGATGGCAATGTCGGCTTTCTTGAAGTGCTTCGTTGCAGCTTCATACATCTCTGCGGCGCTCTCCACATCAATGCGTTTGATGCCGGGATGTTTTGCCTGCAGCACGACAGGACCGCTAACGAGCGTCACCTCTGCTCCCTGTTCGGCACACACTTCTGCTAAGGCAAAGCCCATCTTTCCGCTGCTGTAGTTGCCAATAAAGCGGACTGGGTCTATCTTCTCGTAAGTAGGCCCGGCCGTAATGAGCACTTTCTGGCCTGAAAGCTTTTGCTGCCGTTTGAAGTATTGTTCCAAGACATCGACTATCTTCTCCGGCTCTTCCATGCGTCCTTTGCCTTCGAGCTTTGAAGCAAGGAAACCGGTACCTGGCTCGATGATATGGTTGCCGTAGGAGGCTAACTTCTGCAGATTGGCCTGCGTGGAAGGGTGAGCATACATATCAAGGTCCATTGCAGGAGCGATGAATACTGGCGCCTTGACTTTCCCTTCGGTCGTCGAGCTTTGCTTCATGCTCAAATAAGTGGTGACAAGCATGTTGTCGGCAATGCCGTTTGCCATCTTGCCGATAGTACTTGCCGAAGCCGGAGCGATGAGCATTGCATCCGCCCAAAGCCCGAGGCTGACATGGGAATGCCAGCTACCGTCTCTGCGGTCGAAGAACTCGCTGACGACTGGTTTCTGCGTCAAGGTGGAAAGCGTAAGAGGCGTGATGAACTCCTTTGCCGAAGGGGTCATCACGACCTGCACCTCAGCTCCTTTCTTGATGAGAAGACGAGCGAGGACGCATGCTTTATAAGCAGCAATGCTTCCTGTAATGCCAAGCACTATCTTCTTATTTTCCAGCATATTTCAATGCAAGTCGTTCAAGAGTTTGTTTCGTGTTCTGAGTAAAGGCTCCCTGCAGCATCCAATGCTTGAAGTTCGGGTCTTTCCTAAGTACGTCCTTAACAGCTTGACCTTTGTACTTGCCGAAGTTAATAATCTCGACATTGTTCTCGTCATAGACAAAGCGGCAGGCAAGGTCAACGCCCTTGTAAAGCTGGCTGAAGTCAGCGAGATAAGCCACATCGTTCTTCAGGTCAGCATAGCGGTCAAGCTGAGCTTCAAGAACCTCCAAGGTGGCTCTCGTGTCGGCCAAAGCACTATGGGCGTTCTCCAGCTTCTTTCCACAATAGAACTTATAGGCAGCCACAAGGGTGCGTTGTTCCATCTTGTGGAAGATGTTCTGCACGTCGATCAGCTTCTTCTCGTTGACATGGATGTCAATGCCGCAGAGTGCGAACTCCTCGGCCAACATCGGCACGTCGAACTTGTTGCTGTTGTAGCCAGCCAAGTCGCAGTTCTCAAAGACTTTTGCCAGTTCCGCAGCCTTCTCGGCAAAGGTGGGACAGTCCTTGACGTCCTTATCCGTAATGCCATTGACCTCGCTTGCTTCCTTCGAGATGGGCACTCCCGGGTTGAATCTCAACGTCTCCGCTCTCTCGTTGCCGTTTGGCTCAATACGGATGAAACATAACTCTACGATGTGGTCCTTGCCAATCGTCAATCCTGTCGTTTCGAGGTCGAAGAAGATAATGGGCCGCTCAAGCTTAAGTTTCATTGTTGTTTTAATTCATAATTTACAATTCATAATTCATAATTAAGGCTACGCACTGATTCTTCGCGAAAGTGAAAATTATGAATTATGAATTATGAATTGTAAATTGACTTGTCAGTCCTCCACGCGCATCGGCATGAGAAGCATCAGCACCTCATCCTCCGGGTTGTCGTCTGCAGGACGGATGACACCGGGACGGCTTGGGTCGGCCACCTCAATCTTGAGTGTCTCGCTGTCCAAGATGGAAGCTATCTCAATGAGGAAAGTGCAGCTGAAGCCAATGCTGATTGGATTGCTTGTATATTCGCAAATGATGAACTCCTCGGCACGTGTGGAGTATTCGTTGTCCTGACCTGTCAGCTTGATATTGTTGTTGGACAATTCGAGCTTTACGAGACCGCTGCTTTGGTTGCAGAAGACACTGACACGCTTCAAGGCACTCATCAGGGCCAGGCGGTCAACACGGGCTGAGAAGGGGTTGTTCTCGGGAATGACGGCGTTGTAGTTGGGGTAACGGCCTTCGATGAGACGGAAGTGCATCACCATGTCGGCAGAAGAGATGGTTGCCTTTTCGTTGTCGAATGCAATGGTGATGTTCTCTTCGTCTTTTGTCAGCACAGCCTTCAGTATAGCGGAAACCTTCTTCTGAAGGATAAAGCCGGCAGTCAGGCCACTCTGAACAGAGCGATTTGTGTTTCGCACCAGTTTACGACCATCTGTACCAGCAAAAACGACACAATCAGGCTTGATGTCGACATAAATGCCGTTCATCACGAGGCGAATCTCGTCGTTAGCAGTAGCGAAGAGGCAACGGTTGATGCCGTTGAGCAGTACGCTGGCAGGCATTTCAACACGAATTGCATCCTCACCCACAGTCTTTGCCATAGGATAAGGAGCTGCGTCCATGGCCATCACGACGAACGAGCCGGAGTTGTGAACAACCTTCACTTCCTGAGTCTCAGGATTGTAACCAATGTTAAGAGGCTGTTCGGCCAGTTCCTTCATCGACTCCATTATCGTCTTGGCAGGGATGCAGAAACGCGCATCACCGCTTTGCTCAATGGCTGGAACTGATGTAATGAAATACTTTTCGCTGTCAGAAGCCGTAATGGTAATTGTCCCTCCTGCAACATCCAGCAGGAAACAATCCAGAATGGGCATAGAGTTCTTGCTTGCCATCACTTTGCTGGCAGCAGTCAGACGGCCATAAAAAGCCGTGCTTGAAACTTTGAAATTCATAAAGAAATATACTATTTGACTGTTTACTATTTACTATTTCGCAGCACAAAGTTATGTTTTTTTCGTGCGACAACAAAGAAAAGACATAAAAAAAACACACAAAGCGAAAAACTTTAATCCACAATGTATAATCTTTAATCTTTTTTTCTTACCTTTGCACGAAAATCATAACAAAACACAACATAAACAATATGGAATTAACAGGAAAAATAATAGCCGAGTTCAACGAACGCGGCGGCATCAGTAGCAGGACAGGCAATGAGTGGAAAGCCAAGTCGTACGTCTTAGAGGTACCGGGAGAATTTCCCCGCAAAATGGTATTCGACGTTTTCGGCGTTGACCGTCTCCAGGCATTCAACATACAGGTTGGCGAGCAACTGACCGTTTTCTTCGACATTGATGCCCACGAGTACAACGGACGCTGGTTCAACGACGTCCGAGCCTTCCGCATCGACCGCGGCCAAACAGCACCAACTGCAGCCACAGAAGCAGGCGAAGCCCCCGCAGCAAACCCCGAAGCAGCACCCGCAACACAAGCTGCAGCTTCTGCACCACAGGTTGACGCTGCCACAACCATTCCTTTCGAAGCACCCTCGGCAACAGACGACCTGCCATTCTAAGCAATTCACAGTTTTCAATTCATAATTCATAATTCAGGCTACGCCATCAGTTTAGCGATTTAGCGAAGGAGATAATTATAAATTAAGCATTATGAATTATGAATTATGAATTAATTGAGGGTGTAGCCTTAATTATGAATTCTGAATTATGAATTATGAATTGTGAATTAATTGAGGGTGTAGCCTTAATTATGAATTATGAATTATGAATTATGAATTATAAATTGTGAATTAACAAAAGGCTCCGTAGCTTAGCTGTATAGAGCGTCAGATTCCGGTTCTGAAGGTCCTGGGT
>CAMKTM010000145.1 GCA_946415695.1 uncultured Prevotellaceae bacterium
GGTTAGGGGTTAGAGGTTAGGGGTTAGAGGTTAGAGGTTAGGGGTTAGGGGTTAGAGGTTAGGGGTTAGGGGTTAGAGGTTAGGGGTTAGAGGTTAGAGGATACTTTTGGCTCCGAAATTATTTTTACTTTCACCTTTTCACCTTTTTACCTTTTCACCTTTTACTTTTTTACCTTTTCACCTTTTACTTTTTTGCCTTTTCACTTTTTCCCTTTTTCTTCTACGATGAACCAAGGGTTGTGCAGGTCTGGCTTGTTGTAGGTCAGGGGCTGCCCTGTCCGGGCATCCGAAACGGTTCTCCCCGCTGCCCGGGCAATGGCGTCGCCCGCAGCGGTGTCCCATTCCATGGTGGGGGCAAAGCGCGGATAGACATCGGCAGTCCCTTCGGCCACAAGGCAAATCTTCAGGCTACTGCCGCTGCTCACGAGACGTACATCGCTGTGTTCTTGGCGTTTGCGGTTGATGTATTCCTCCGTCTCGGGGGTGAGATGTGAGCGGCTGGCAACAATGGTAAAGGGCCTGCCGTTCCTTTCGTCTAAGGGGAGGGGATGGGTTTCTCCGGCTTCTTCTCGGAAAGCCCCTCCCTCGGATGAGTTTTCGCCTGCATAGAGCACCTGAGTGGCAGGCACGTAGATGATGCCGAGGACGGGAACCCCGTCCTCCACGAGGGCTATGTTGACCGTGAACTCGCCGTTCTTCTTGATGAACTCTTTGGTGCCGTCGAGTGGGTCGACCACCCAAAGCTTATGCCACGATTTGCGCTCTTCGTATGGCAGATGGGCTCCCTCTTCGCTGAGGATGGGAATGCCGGTGGGCTCGAGGTGGCGGACGATGCATTCATGTGCGGCCTTGTCGGCAAGCGTCAAAGGGCTATTGTCGGCTTTCCTCTCGATGCCGAAGTCTTGCGAAGGGTCGTTGTAGATGCGCATGATTTCTTTGCCAGCATCAAGCGCCGCAGCAATCGCAATATCAATGAATTTACAATTTGACAATCCTCTGTTATTTACGATTTAACGATTTACGATTTACTATTTATTTGCGATTGAACGCTTTACGATTTACTATTTATTTACGATTTAACGATTTACGATTTACTATTTATTTGCGATTTGATGATTTACGATTTATTATGAGAGATTGACGAGGAATCGTTCCTTTTTTCCTAACGCATCGCAGGTCATCAAAAAACGAGGCACGCTCTTATTGCCAACGAGGCACGCTCTTATTGCCAACGAGGCACGCTCTTATTGAAATAAGGCCACGCTCTTCTTCCCCGAGGCGAGGCATCCTGCGTTCACGACAACGAAACTTTGTCGGTCATCCGGACATGGATGCCGCTGCGTTATAGCATTTCTTGATGTCTCGCTTTTCGCTTTCTGCAGCTTACTTGCTGCTACAGCATCTTGAGGGCAAGCTTAATGACGCGCTCTACGGGGGCATCCGGCTCGTCGGTAAGGATTTTCTGCACAGCTTTGTGGGCAGGTGCAGGGCTGAATCCAAGCATTGAGAGAGCGGCGACGGCTTCGTCCATCACCTCTTTGTTGACATTTGGCGTTAGCGAAGCATTCGTCGAGGCTGCCTCGATGCCGAGAGTGCCAATCTTGTCGCGCAGCTCCACGATGATGCGCTGGGCAGCCTTCGGGCCGATGCCTTTCACCGTCTTGAGCATCTTGTCGTTCCCCTCGCTGATGATGCCGGCAAGTTCTGAGACGGTCATCGAAGAAAGAATGACGCGACTGGTGGCAGCGCCAATGCCGCTCACGCTGGTCAGCAACAGGAAAAGCTCGCGCTCGGCACGGGTGCTGAACCCCCAAAGCTGATAGGCATCTTCGCGGATGGATTCCGTAACCCAGAGCTTCACTTCCTGCTTGCCCTGAATGGCGGAGAACGTGTTCAAAGAGATGTTCAAGCCGTACCCAACGCCGTGACACTCCACGATTGCAAGTGCCGGAGACAGGTCGGTAAGCGTTCCTTTCAGATATTCAATCATATTTCGTCGTATTGTTGTTTGGTGCAAAGGTACAAAATATAGTTGAAAGATTAAAGATAAAAGATTAAAGATAGGGAAAAAGTGAAGAAATAGTATCTAATATACAATAAATGTATATGTGCATACGTTAATAATAAGACATGATTGCGCGTAAAATCATCATAACACTACTGACTTTGCTGTCATGTGTCGGTATGCCGGCAGTGGCAGCCAGGAGCGGCTGGACTTCCCTTCCTTCGGCCACAGCAGGAGAAATGTTCAGCGAACAGGCTCCAGCCGACACCATTACCGACGGCAAGCCCCGATACTCGGTGCGCAAGACCGGCACGGAGGACGCAAAGTCGCTACGCAAAAAAACTGCCGACCTGAAAGACCCCGACAACCTGAAAACCGAAGTCATCTACGACGAAAAGGACAACACTTATAACATCGGCACCTCGCTCGCAGGTTCCGACGACGCCGGAGGCAAGGGAACCGGTGCAAAGGGCTCTAACTCAGGAGCAGGCGGCAGAGACTCGGGCAGAAGCAATTCCAGCCGCAACCAGAACACTTCCACTCAGCCCCAAGCATCATCTACAGGCGCAGCGGGAGCCACATCGGGCAGCATCCTTCCGGGCAGATCCGGCTTCACGCTTGGCACAGCAACCAACTTCCTGAATGCTCCCGTCCTGATGACGCCGGAAGAATACCAGCGGTGGTCGCTGCAGAACTCCATGCAGCAGTACTGGCGCCATAAGAACGAAGAAGCTTTCGAAAATTCCGGGAAAAAGAAATTCGACTTCACCGACATGCACTTCGACCTCGGACCGGCCGAAAAGATATTCGGTCCGGGCGGTGTGCAAATCAAGACCCAAGGCAGCGCAGAAATAAAAATCGGCATCAACACCAAAAAGGTGAATAATCCCGCTCTTGCAGCCTCACGCCGCAAGACTGTCGGCTTCGACTTCGACGAAAAGATAAACCTCAGCCTCAACGGTAAGGTCGGTGACAAAATCAATATGAACCTGAACTACAACACACAGGCGACTTTCGATTTTGACACGCAGAACCTCAAACTCAAATACGACGGCAAGGAGGATGAAATCGTCAAACTCATCGAGGGCGGTAACGTGTCCTTCCCCAGCAACATCAGCCTCGTTCCAGGCGTCAGCAGCCTCTTTGGCCTTCGCACCGACCTCCAGTTCGGCAAACTCAAGATTCAGACCGTGGTGAGCCAAAAGAAGAGCGCCAGCACAAGCGTCAACAGCAAAGGCGGCTCGCAAACCACCAATTTCGAATTCAGCGCAACAAACTACGAGGAGAACCGCCACTTCTTCCTCTCACATTTCTTCCGCGAGAGGTTCGACAGAAGCATGGAGACGCTTCCCACCATCTCCAGCGGCATCAACATCAAACGCGTGGAAATCTGGGTCACAAACAAGAGCGGCAGAAGCGAGAACAACCGCGACATTATCGCCCTGGCAGACCTAGGAGAACCAACCTATATCACAAACACCGAGTGGAAAAGATCGGGCATAAATGTGGCAAGCAACCGCTCGAACAGCGAGTATGAGGACATGGTAAACAAATATGCCGATGCCCGAAACATCTCGCAAGCCACAAACATCCTGGACGGAATATCAGAGTTCCACGGTAGCATCGACTACGAGAAACTCCAGTCGGCCCGCAAGCTCGCCACCTCCGAATACACCGTCAACAATGCCCTCGGCTACGTCAGCCTCTCCAGTAACCTGCAGGTTGACGACGTACTGGCCGTTGCCTTCGAATACACCTATATGGGCACAACCTATCAGGTCGGCGAGTTTGCCAGCGACATAACAGACAACACCAAGGCACTCTTCGTCAAATTGCTGAAAAGCACGACTGGAAGCCCCGTCTTGCCCACATGGCGCCTGATGATGAAAAACGTTTATTACTTAGGAACGCAAAAAGTAATGAACGAAAAGTTCCGGCTCGACATCAAGTACCAAAGCGACTCTACCGGCGTTTACCTCAGCTATCTGCCAGAAGAGAAGTTTAAGAATACCATCCTCCTCAGGGCACTTAACCTGGACCGCCTGGACGCCAAGAACAATCCGCACCCCAACGGACAGTTCGACTTCGTGGAAGGCTACACCATAAGCAAGGGACGCATCATCTTCCCCGTGACCGAACCTTTCGGTGAACACCTGGCAAAATGGATTGGCGACCCTGCTTTAGCCGACAAGTACTGCTTCCGCGAACTCTACGACAGCACCAAGACCGTGGCAAAGCAGATTGCCGAGCATGACAAGTTCATCCTTACCGGACGCTACAAGGGCACCAATGCCGGAGAAATAGACCTCGGCGTTACTAACGTGGCAAGAGGCTCTGTAGTCGTTACTGCCGGCGGAACAACGCTCACCGAAAACACCGACTATACGGTCGATTACAACATGGGCCGCGTCACCATCATCAATCAGGCTCTCATCGATGCCGGCACTAACATAAGCGCCACCGTGGAAAGCAACGACACTTATGGCATGCAGCGAAAGACAATGTTCGGCATGAACCTGGACTACGAAATCAACAAGAACTTCACAATCGGCGGCACAGTGATGTATCTGAGCGAACAGCCCCTGACAACAAAGGTCAGCATGGGTAGCGAACCGCTCAAAAACACACTTTGGGGCGTGCATGTCAGCTGGAAAAAGGAAAGCCAGTGGCTCACCAACCTCATTGACAAGCTTCCGCTCATCCAATGCACAAAGCCCAGCTTCATCTCCTTCAACGGAGAGTTCGCACAGCTCATCGCAGGGCAAAACCATAGCGTCCAGGGGGATGCCTCCTATCTTGACGACTTCGAGAGCAGCAGCATCAAAAGCAGCTTGACGCAACCTACGTATTGGAGCATGTCAAGTACGCCAAGCATGTTCGCGGAAAGCAAGATGACATCCGATGTGGCATACGGCTACAATCGCGCATTGCTGGCCTGGTATTACGTCGATCCTATCTTTACCCGTCGCAGCAGTACGCTGACGCCCAGTCATATCAAGAGCGACGTGAACCAGCTTTCCAACCATTATGTTCGTGAAGTTTATGAACGCGAACTGTATCCCCAGAAAGCACAAAACACTTATTCCAACGCTTCGGGCCTCAGCGTCTTGAACCTCGCTTTCTATCCTCAGGAGCGCGGCCCATACAATCTTACTACCGACGTTGACCAGAACGGACACCTGTTGCACCCCGAGGAAGCATGGGGCGGCATGATGCGCAAACTCGACAATACTGACTTCGAGGCACAGAACATCGAATACATCGAATTCTGGATGATGGATCCCTTCATCTACAAGCGCGATTTGCCAGGCAATCATGGCGGCGACCTCTACTTCAATCTGGGCGAGGTGTCGGAAGACATCCTCAAGGACGGCAAGAAGTATTTCGAAAGCGGAATGCCCGTAGATGGAAATCCCCAGTACTTTACCGAAGGTTATTGGGGACGCATTCCCAACAGCAGCAGCGTTACTTACGCCTTCAACAACGAAGCAGGAGCTCGTGCCAGACAGGACGTTGGCTTCAATGGCTTGAACGATGAAGAGGAGCGCGGCTTCAGCATCTATTCCGACTACTTGCAACAGATTCAACCCAAAGTTTCGCAATCTGTTTACGACAGCATTTATGCCGACCCGGCCAATGATAACTATCACTATTACCGAGGCACGGACTTTGACCAGCTCCAGATGTCTATCCTGAATCGCTACAAGCGTATCAACATGCCGCAGGGCAATAGTGCCGACAACGACACAAGTCCCGAATCCTACGAGACAGCTTGGAAGGTGACACCCGACGTGGAGGACATCAATCAGGACTACACCCTCAACGAATACGAGAAGTATTATCAGTATCGTGTAAGCATCCGCCCCGAGGACATGGTTGTGGGGCGCAATCATATCGCCGACAAGCGAGTTGCCAGCGTCAAGTTGCGCAATGGCAATACAGAAGAGTGCACCTGGTATCTCTTCCGCATTCCTTTGGAGGAATACGAAAGCAAGGAAGGCAGCATCAGAGACTTTACGAGTATCCGCTTCATGCGTGTCTTTATGACAGGCTTCCAGGAGGAGACTATTCTTCGTTTCGCCACACTCGACCTCGTGCAAGGCGATTGGCGCACCTATCAGCAGCCTCTCTATAATGGCAACATGGCATCCGGCAGTGGCGGCATCCTGGAAGTGAGCACGGTCAGCATTGAAGAGAACAATGACAAGTTGCCTGTCAACTATGTCCTGCCTCCCGGCATTACGCGTATCACTGACCCCTCGCAGTCGCAGCTTGTGGAGAGCAACGAACAGGCCATGTGCATGGTGGCTCGAAACCTTGGCAGCGGCGAGGCGAAGGCTGTCTATAAGAACTGCAACTATGACATGAGGCAGTACAAACATTTGCAGATGTACGTTCATGCCAATGCTTTGGCAGAAAACGTCACGGCGACTGTTGATGGCG
>CAMKTM010000146.1 GCA_946415695.1 uncultured Prevotellaceae bacterium
AACGACAAGTACCATTGGGACTTCGTGCAGATACAGATGAACTACCTCGACTGGAAACATGCCCAGGGACGCAAAGGAGGCCGCCGCCGAGGCGACGCCAATGCCGAATACCTCTACGGCAGGCTCGAGCAGCTTGGCATCCAAGCCGTCATCATGGAGCCGTTGCGCGGCGGTGGACTTGCCAACGTGCAGGACGATGTTCGCGAGCAGATGGCACGTGCCCGAAAGGACGACACGCCTGCCCGCTGGGGCTTCCGATGGGTTGGCTCACATGCCGACGTGCTGACGGCACTGAGCGGCATGAACCGAATGGAGCATCTAAAGGAGAACATCGAAACGTTCTCTCCCCTCGACCCTTGCACCAACGTGGAAAACGAACTGCTGGCACGCATCGCCGACAAGATGGCGGGACTGCCCATCATCGGCTGCACCACTTGCGCCTACTGTATGCCTTGCAAGTACGGTGTCGATATTCCGGGCAACTTCGCTTACTACAATAAGGCTGTGACCGAAGGCCGTCTGCCATTGCCAGACACTTCGGCGCCCGACTTCGAAGAGAAGCGAAAGGCTTATCTCGATGCCTATCGTGCTGCCATTCCCGACAAGGCACGCGCCAACAGATGCCAGGACTGCGGCGAATGCCTCAAAAAGTGTCCGCAGCAGTTGCCCATCCCAACACACATGAGCCAACTCGTGGAAATGACAAGAAAGAAAAACTGATTTCACCTGCCCAATTATACCTTTTCAAAGATGAAAAAGACAATACTGAGTTCAGCCGCCCTCGTTGGCGCTGTACTGCTCTTGACGAGCCAGACGACAAACGTACCTATCATGACGAAGGAGAAAGGCGTCACCGTCATCAACACCACATCCCTCGCCACCGACATAGAAGGTTACGTGGGACAGACACCCGTGAAAGTCTATATCCAGAACGGCAAGGTCTTGAAGGTCGAAGCCCTCGAGAACGAAGAGACGCCCAAGTACTTCGACATGGTGGAGAAAGGATTGATGAAGAAGTGGAACGGACTGCCTGTCAAGACTGCCGAGAAGCAGAAGGTGGATGCCGTGACAGGCGCCACCGTCTCCTCCGAAGCCGTCATCGAAAACGTCCGCCGAGGCATCAGCTACTACATCTACGCCAACAAGTAAGTGCCTGAAGTATCTGAATCTGTTACTTCGTCAGAAGTGAAGTACAAAAGGAATAGAGCAGTAAGAACTTTAACAAGCTTCGCTTTGCGTAAGTTTGTGCGAAGATTAGCCTTCCTGTTTCAAATATAACGAAAAGCGTCCCGAAAAACAAAGCCACGCTCTTATTGTAATAAAGCCACGCTCTTATTGTAATAAAGCCACGCTCTTATTGTCAATGAGGCACGCTCTTATTGTCAATGAGGCACGCTCTTATTGTCAATGAGGCACGCTCTTATTTTCAACGAGGCACACTCTTATTGACAACGAGGCACGCTCTTATTGTCAATGAGGCACGCTCTTATTGTCAATGAGGCTGACCTTAAACGGACATCAATAAAATGGCATACGAAAAAGAAAGGCCCTCTTCCAATCGGGAGGAGAGCCTTTCCTTATTTATTAAGCACTCGGAATAATCTTTATTCCGGCTAAAGGTTTAGCAGAGTTTGCGAGAGCCGTCGCCAATGACTACGTCGATGACGATGGGCTTCTTGCCATACTTCTTCTCGAACTTCTCAACGACTACCTTCTTGAAGTTGGCAGCCAGTTCGTCGGCAACGAGGTTGATGGTGCAGCCGCCGAAGCCGCCGCCCATGATGCGAGAGCCGGTTACGCCCTCTTCCTTGGCCACTTCGTTGAGGAAGTCAAGCTCTTCGCAGCTCACCTCGTACTCCTTCGAGAGGCCGTGATGCGTCTCGTACATCATCTTGCCGACGGTCTCGTAGTCGTCCTTCTTGAGGGCGTCGCAGACTGTCAGCACGCGTGCAACCTCACCGATGACGTAGCGGGCGCGCTTGTACTCGTCTTCCGTAATCTGGCTCTTCACCTCTTCCAGCATGTCGTAGTTGGCGTCGCGCAGGCTCTTCACCTCAGGGTGAGTCTTCGCAATGACCTCAGCCACATGCTCGCACTGCAAGCGGCGCTCGTTGTAGGGACTGCCCTTCAGCTCGTGCTTCACGCAGCTGTTGACGAGGATGAGCTGGTAGCCCTTCGGGTTCCAGGGGAAGTATTCGTACTCGCCGCTGCGGCAGTCGAGGCGCAGAAGGCTGCCCTTCTTGCCGAGACAGCTGATGGCCTGGTCCATGATGCCGCAGTTCACGCCAATGTACTTGTGCTCTGTGCGCTGACCGACCCTGGCAAGTTCCATGCGGTCAATCTTGTTCTCACCGAAGAGGTCGTTGATGCCGAATGCGTATGTGCTCTCGAGAGCGGCACTTGAGCTCATGCCTGCGCCGAGGGGCACGTCGCCTGCGAAGGCGGTGTTGAAGCCTTCTACGGGAACACCGAGCGCCATCATCTCGCGGCAAACGCCGTAGATGTAGCGAGCCCATGTTGCAGAGGGACCTTTCTCGTCGTCGAGAGAGAACTGAACGCGGTCTTTGAGGTCGATGCTGTATGCGTCAACGTTGCGTGTGCCGTTGGGCTTAATCTCAGCAATGATGCCTTGTTCTACGGCTCCGGGGAATACGAAGCCGTTGTTGTAGTCTGTGTGTTCGCCAATGAGGTTAATGCGGCCGGGAGAGGCATAAACATTGCCAGTTGTGCCGTCGAAGTGCTTGATGAAACGACTTCTTACGTCGTCGATTGTTAGTCTCATGATGATTTCGTTATTACGTTATTTCGTTATTACGTTATGTTAATTACTCTGCTGCCTTCTTGCTTACGCGGCTGCCGATGAGGGCATAGAAGAGGATGTATGCTGCGCAAAGGCAAGGCACGATGTAGCTGGTGAGGTAGCTGCCCGTGAAGTCGACAACCCATGCCTGAACAGCCACCATTACGGCACAGCCGAATACCATCGTCATGAAGATGCCCGATGCAGCTGCAGTGTACTTGCCGAGGCCTTCGACTGCCATGTTGAAGATGCCGCCCCACATGACGGATGTGCAGAGACCCACGCAGATGAATGCTGCTACGCCGATGGGAACCTGTGTCCATACGACATTGAGGTTAGCCCAGTCAACGCCGGGAACGTTAGCGGTCATCGTCTCGGGAGCAAACATGCCGAAGAGAATCAGGATGACAGCCACGCAAGCGGTTGTAGCAACCATCGTACGGCTACTAACCTTACCACCGATGCTGCCGCCTACAGAACGGCCAATGAACATGGCAAACCAGTAGACGGCTGCAATTAGGGAAGCCGTGCCTGCTGCAACGCCGCAGTCGCTGATGAGATACTTAATCATGTAGGTGGGAGTGCCAACCTCAACGCTCATGTACAGGAAGATAGCCAGAGCACCGAGAGCAAAGTGGCGGAAGCCGAGAGCACCCTTGATGAGTTCCATCTTCACAGGCTCCTGTGTGGGCTCTTCAATCTTTGTCAGGAACATCACGAACAGGGCCAGCAGGAAGATAGCCAGTGCGATGTACATGGCAGGAGCAGCATCTGTGATGGCTGTGTCCTTGGTAACTTCGCCGATGAGGGCGCCCAGGATGATGTAAACAGCTACGGCAGCGCAGGAGTTGAAAGCGCCACCAATCTGAATAAGCTGGTTGCCGGTGTTGCCGCCGCCGCCCAGAAGGTTCAGCAGAGGATTGACAACGCAATTGAGCATACACATACAGAAACCGCTGATGAAAGCGCCTGCCAGGTAAACCCACATGCTTTCCATAGTGCCCGAAAGCAGTTCGAGCACCATGCCGATGATGCCGACAATGAGGGCAAGGATGGCGGTCTTCTTGTAGCCGTACTTGACGATGAGCATACCGCTGGGGATACCCATCACCAGGTAGGCAATGAAGTTTGCATAGTTGCCAATCTGTGACTGAAGTTCAGAAGCTCCGAACTGGTTCTGTACGATGACTGCCATAGGCGAACAGAGGTTCGTCACGAAGGCAATCATAGCGAAGAGGGCGATCATCATGATAATCGCAGCCCACTGTTTTGATTTTTGTGCCATTTAATTTTGAATTTTGAATTAAATAATTAATTGTTTTGATTTGTTGTTTTTAGTCTTCTACTCCGAACTTATAGATAGTCTTTTGCCTGTAGATGTCGCCAGCCTTGAGGATGCAGCTGGGGAAATAGGGACGGTTAGGGCTGTCGGGGAAGTGCTGTGCCTCGAAGCATAGGGCACTGTACTTTGGATAGGTTGCCCCTCCATTGCCGGCAAAGCCGCTGTGCCAATTACTCGAATAGAACTGAACACCAGGCTCTGTCGTCCACATCTCCAACTTGCGGCCACTGATAGGTTCAACACATTTCACGGCATACGACAGTTCGCCGGGCTCACGTTTGTTCAGCACGAAGCAATGGTCGTAACCCGTGCCGTTGACGATTTGCTGAGAACTGGTGTCGCCAATGCGCTCTCCCACGGCATGAGGCTCGCGGAAGTCGAAGGGCGTGCCTTCCACCTTGAGGATTTCACCCGTCGGGATGCTTGTCTCGTCAATGGGAATAAAGAAGTCCGCATTGATAGTCAGGATGTTGTTCAAGGCTTCGGGGGTCGGGTTGGCAATGCCGGCGAGGGAGAAGAAGCCGTGGCTTGTCATGTTGACAGGCGTCTTCTTGTTGGTGGTGCCGCGATAGTCGATGATGAGCTCGTCATCTTCTGTCAGGCTGTACTTCACATTCATGTGGAGTTCACCGGGGAAACCCTCTTCATAATAAGCACTGATATAACGAAGCACAAGTTCGTGCTCGTTGATTTGTTCAGCATCCCAGACACGGGCATGGAAACCAGTGGGACCGCCATGCAGATGGTTAGGGCCGTTGTTGACGGCAAGACTATACTCCTTGCCATTCATAACGAAACGTCCCTTCGCAATGCGGTTGCCGTAGCGGCCAACCAATGTGCTGAGGAAAGGTTCGGGACTGTTCACCATGCTCTGGATGCTGTCATGTCCCTGAATGACATTGGCCATCTTGCCTTCCCTGTCGGGAACCATGATGGCCATTATAGCACCTCCGTAATTTGTGATGCAGACTTCCATTCCATTGCTGTTTGTCAGAACGAAGAGGTCAGTCTCTTTGCCCTGTATGACTGCTTGGAAGTTCTCTCTCTTGAGACCGGAAATAAGTACGTTGTCCATAGGCTTTATGTATTTTAATTGACAAATTTCTTTGCAAATCTACAAAAAAAAACGATTGCTTCAAAGAAAAAACAAAGAAAAACTGCCTTCAAGGTGTTAAAAAGCATACTTAAGGCGAAAGCAATCATCTTTTTTTTCTCTTTGAGCACACTTTTTGTCACATAGACTTTGCAATTTGAAAAGAATTATGTATCTTTGCAGCGCAAAACTTTATATAATATACTATGTTCGAGTCTTTCTATAGAATGCACCAGTATCTGGTTGAGCGTACGCAAGCGCCCATCAGACGTGCCTTGATGGATGAAATTGACTGGCACAAGCGGCTTATCGGCATTAAGGGTAGTCGTGGCGTCGGCAGGACAACTTTCCTGCTACAGTATGCTAAAGAGAACTTCGGCCCGCGAGACCGCAGATGTCTCTACATCAACATGAACAATTTCTACTTCCAGGGACAGACGCTCTTCCAGTTCGCGCAGGAGTTTATGAACGCCGGAGGGCAGGTGCTGCTCATCGACCAGGTGTTCAAGTACCCGGAATGGAGCCACGAGCTGCGTCTCATCTACGACCGTTGCCCCCGTCTGAAGGTGGTCTTCGCTGGTTCGAGCGTGATGCGTCTTAAAGAGGAAAACCCTGAGCTAAATGGCATTGCAGCAAGTTACAACCTGCGCGGGTTCTCCTTCCGCGAGTATCTGAACCTGAGGGCAGGGACGAACTTCCGTCCTTACACCATTCGTGAGATTCAGAACCGCCACGAGCACATTGCCGAAGAAGTGCTGCCGCAGGTCAATCCCCTTGACTACTTCACCGACTACCTCCACCACGGATACTATCCTTTCTTCCTCGAGAAAGCGAGCTTCATCGAGAACCTGCTGAAGGCCATCAACATGATGATTGAGGTGGACATTCTGCTCATCAAGCAGATTGACCTCAAGTACTTGAGCAAGATTAAGAAGTTGCTCTACCTGCTTGCTACGGGTGATTATGGTGCTCCCAACGTCAGCCAGTTGGCTCAAGACTTGCAGACAAGCCGTGCCACGGTGGTGAACTACATCAAGTATCTGAGCGACGCACGTCTGCTCAACATGCTCTACCGTCCTGGAGAGGACTTCCCGAAGAAGCCTGCAAGCATTCTGCTCCACAACACGAACCTGATGTATGCCATGATGCCTGACTTCAGCGACGAACAGATGGTAATGGAAACATTCTTCCAGAACGCTCTT
>CAMKTM010000147.1 GCA_946415695.1 uncultured Prevotellaceae bacterium
GAGACTTTCTCCCTCCCTTTAAGGGAGGGTTGGGGTGGGTCTGGGGGAGTTAGAGGGTCTATTGGGGTGGGTCTGGGGAGTTAGAGGGGGTCTTTTGCGTTAATGAGGAGTGTCTGCAAGCGGAGGATGGCGTTGTACTCGTTGTCGTAGTATTCTACGCGGACGCTGTACTTCTTGCCTGCCTCGACAGAGACGGTGGCGTTGCGGCTTGTTTCTGGGTGGTCGCCCCAGTCGCTGAAGAGTTCTTTGCCATCGAAGATGAAGCGGTAGGCATCGTCGCCGGTCATAATGAACATGACGTCGCCGGTCTCGGGAGCGGTGAAGGTGGCTTCTGCGGACATGCTCCAGTAGTTCTCGGGGATGTTCTGTGCGGGGCTGCCGCTGATGAAGAAGTCGAGCTTCTCTATGTGTCCGGTTGCTTTTGCCTCGCCTTCAAGCTTTTTGTTCGGGAAGTAGCGGAGGTCGAAGCCTGTACCTGCTGCTGTGCTGAACACTTCGGGCGATGCTTCGCGAATCATCTTGCCGTCCTCGCCAATCTGGCGCAGGAAGCGGTCGAAGTTGTCGTTCTTGCCCATTTGCTCAACCAGCACAACGGGCATTCTCTTGTAGAGTCGGTGGAAGCGGTCGAGTGTCTCCTGCTGTGTCTCGGGATGATATGAGAGGCGTAGCGGTGTTGCTTCGAGGAATCCGAAGTCCTCGGTATAGACCATTCCTGCGTCGTGCTGCTTGAAGTCCTGCACGCTGTTCTGTATGCGATGGAACTGTGCTTTCTCGCCGTTGGCCACGGCATAGTCGGCCGAGGGGAATGTCACTTCGATGGTTGCTCCCTTGTTGCAGTCGATGCTGCCCAAGGCGATGCTCGTCTCCAGGTTCAGTCCGTCGTAGGTGAAGCTGACCTGCTTGCCGTCGACCTTGACGGCACTCGGTGCCTTCTGGCAAGGCAGAGCGAGTGTGTAGTCGCGGCGAGCCGGCATGTCCTTGTAGCTGCCCTTGCGCTGACCGATGCGGATGGTGAGTTGCTGTCCGCTGCGCTCGTAGGAGAGAGGTGTGGTGGCGTACTCGTTGACATAGTTCTTGTCCTCGCCATTGTCCTCATACAGTGTGAAGTCTCCTTTGTCGCCGCCGGGGAAGACGCGGATGATGACGGGTTGCTCGGTGCCGCTCAGGTTCTTGACCTTGCCGTAGTAGGGGATGATGCTGCCTGCCTTGACGTAGATGGGATATTCGTCGAGGGTGAACTGGCGTTCCACGGTCTGTCCGCCCTGGAGCATGGTGCCGGTCTCGTATTCCAGCCACTGTCCTTCGGGCAGCCAGGCTTTCACAGTTGCCAGTCCGCTCTCTCGGTTGACAGGACTGGTGACGGGTGCGATGAGCATGCGGTCGCCGAACATGTACTGTTCTTTCACATCGTAGGCTTCCTTTGCCTCGGGGTAGTCGTAGTACATGGGTCGGCAAAGCGAGATGCCTGTCTCGTAGTCCTGCCGTGCCATAGTATATATATAAGGTACGAGGGCATAGCGTCCGTTGATGACGTTCGTGAGGCGGCGCTGTGTCACCTGGTCGAAGGCCCACGGCTCTTTGTTGAGCGCGGGGTCTTTAGTGCTGTGACTGCGTATGATGGGCAGGTACTGTCCCATCTGCATGGCACGGGTGTAGAGTTCGGGCTCCACGGGTGTGCCGTACTTTTTGCTTTGGTGTCCGCCGATGTCGTGGCTCCAGTATCCATAGAGGACGTTGGAGGCTGTGCTGTTGAAGTATGGCAGGAAGCGCAGGCTTTCCCATGTGATGTATGAGTCGCCGGAGAAGCCTATCTGATAGCGATGGTTGCCGAGTCCGCCCCAGCGATGGTAGAGAAGAGGCCGCTTAGAGCCGTTCCGTTCCATGTCGGTGAACCAGATGTAGTTGCACCAGAAGACGTTGTCGAGGTTTTTGAGGCGCTTGTCCTTAGCCCACTGTTGCCAGTCGAGCCACCAGAAGTCCACTCCCTCGTCGATGTAAGGATGCAGATAGGTTTCGAAGAGAGCCTTGACGTAGCGTTTGTTGCTTCCTTGCCACTCCACGGTTTTGCCGTTCTCGATGCCTGCCTTGGCGATGAATTCCTGATACTTTTTCTCGTAGGGCCGTACGCCGTCGGCGGGGTGGAGGTTCATGGTTGTCTTTACGCCCTGTTCGTCGAGGTATGCGAGGAACTTCTTGTAGTCGGGGAAGAGCCGTTCGTTCCAGTCCCATCCAGTCCATCCTCCGCCAGCCTGTTCGCTGATGGGGTGCCAGTCCATGTCGATGACGAGTACGTCGATGGGCAGGTCAAGGCGTTGGAAGTTGCCTATCAAGTCGCGCAGGTCTTTGTCGGAGTAGCTCCAGTATCGGCTCCACCAGTAGCCGAAGGTGTAGCGTGGCGGGAGTGGCACTTTGCCTGCGAACTTTGTGAAGCTCTTCAGTGCGCCCTTGTAGTCGTGTCCGTAAGCCATGAAGTACCAGTCCTGAGCGCCTTCGGCACTTTGGCGTTCCGTTACCCAGTCCCAGTCTGTTGCTCCGTCGAAGAGGTAGCTCTTGGAGTCGTCGATGAGTGTCCAGCCGTCGGTGGCCAGCAGTCCGTCTTCGAGCGGCATCTCAGTCTTAGGGTTGCTGTACTGGAACATGTTGCCGTCGTAGCCGTCGAGGGTGCGGTATGTTCCTTTGAGGTTGCCTGACTGCTTGGTGCCGGGTGTCCAGGAGAATGGCGTGCCGAGTGTTTTTGCAGAAGTGATGGTGAGGTTTTTGTCGCTGAGTGGTGCGCCGTCCTTCTTGTAAGTGAGTTTGAACTTGCTTGTTGTAATGACGACTTTTCCGCCACTTGTTGATGCTTTGTGTGGCACGTTGCCGTATTCTCGGACGACCGCCACGAAGCTTTTGTTGTCAACGAATTTGCCGTCTGGAGCGTATTCCAGTCGGACTGTTCCCTCGTCGATGAGGGTAAATCGGACGGTGTTGTCGCGATACACTTCTTCGGCCAGAATTGCGCTTGGCATAAGAGCAAAGGCCAGGACTGCTAAGGTTGTTTGTAGCTTCATGTTTCAGTTTATTTGTTTATAGTTTTTTTCCCATTTCTGATGTATATGCCTTTTTGGGGTGTTGACCATTGTCTGCCTTGCAGGTCGTACCATTTGTCATTAGCAGATGTATTGTCTTCAGTCTTTGGGGTGCCAATTCCTGTTGGGTCGCTGGGGTCGAATTGTTCGACGAAGGCGCTCATCCAGTAGCCTCCCACGACGCTTCGTGCCTGGAACATGGCCTGATTCCCTCCGCTTGCGTAGTGATTGTCGCTGACCGGGACGCGCGACCTGGTTTCGTTGATGTACTTCCAGAGTGTGTTGATGAGCCTTGTGCGCTGTGTCTCTTGGTCAGCGAAGCCTGCCACCCACATCTGCCAGTCGCTCTTGCAGAGGTCTCCTCGGCTGTCGAGAGGCAGTCCGTAGGTTCTTAATTTGTTCATGTAGAAGGACATTTCGTAGGTTCGCACGTCCTTCATGATGTCCCATTGCCAGATTCTGTCCCAGACGAGGTTGTACTTTGTGCTCCAAGTGTCGGCTTTTGCACCGAAGTTGAGGAGGTAGTGTCTGCCGCCGCTGTTGGAGACGCCGTTCTGTTTCCAGAATTTAGCCATGTCGAGTGCTTTTTCTTTGTATTCGTCGGCTTTGTCGTTATAGCCCAACATGCGGAGTATTTCGCTGTAGCTCATGACGCCCATGATGGCTTTGGCTGCCAGGTTGGTGTTGCGTGCGCTGTGCCCCATGAAGTCGTCTGTGCAGAGTTGGTTAGCAGGGTCTTTTCCGTTCTCCACGAGGTAGTTTGCCCATTTAGTCATGTATGGCAGGTATTTTCGGAGATATGTGAGGTCTCCGTCGAGTTTGGCGATGAGTGCGGCGAGTGTAAGCATGTTTCCGCTTTGCTCCACGGGCATTGTGCTGCCGCTGCCGTCGGCGGGGTTTCCATAGTGGTTGCCGTTGGCCTGCGGGTAGTGTCCGAGGTCGTGGTTGGGGAAGTTGTAGTTCCATTTGCCCAGGGCGCTGTACTCGAAGACAGGTGTGATCATGGCTTTAGCCAGAGCTGGCGAGTAGAGCCAGTAAAGTGGCTGCGAGGGATAGGTGACGTCGAGGGTGTTGATGAAGCCTCCCGAGTTGTTCTCTCGGCTCATGAACATGAGGTTGCCCTTGGTGTCGGTGAAGAGTTTGTGTGCGGCGTTGGTCTGCCGATAGACGCTTGCCAGAATTTCTCCGTATTTGGTGCCGCCCACGGCATAGCCGTCCATGTAAATCTGTTGGTCCACGAAGCGGCAGCGTCGCATGATGTCTTCGTAATTGGCGTAGAGGTCTTCGAAGCGTTCCGTGATGGTGGTCTTGCCGTTGTCCGCCCAATAGCCTTTGCGGTTGTTGCTGAAGTATTGAATGGAGTAAGTGTCGTCGTAGCCGAACATGGCGAAGGAGCTCTTGTCTCTGTTGGCCGTCACGAGTCCGAGGCTGTCGTTATAAACGATGCTGTAGTATGTGCCGCCTATGCAGCTTTTGGATTTGAGCGAGCTTGTGGTGGTACCAGAACTTGCGAATTCTCGCAGGAGGGCATCGTGTTCTCCGAGTTTGAGGCTGTGTCCGTCCTTCTGGTCGTTGAAGGCATAGACGTATCCCCAGTCGATGAGGTCGCTGGTCTGTGAGAGGACGTTCTGCGTGGTGTTGCCGCCGTAGAAGTATTCAAAGCCGTTAGATACCTTTCGGCGGTTTATGGTGTTTTGGCTGGTGTTGCGGACGGCCATCTCTGCGCTTGTCTGGAGGAAGACACGCACTCTGTGCGACTTGTTGTCGTTCGACTTTGCCTGATATGAGATGTAGGAGATGGGGGTGGAGAAGAGGGTGAGGTCGGTCATCACCTGCGGTGTGGTGAATACCAGGTTGAGGTCGATGCCTCCGCACTGGAAGGTGTAGTATGTGCTGGTGGCCGTCACGGTGCAGGACTTCTGTACGGCTTCCTCGAGTACGCTGAGGTAGAGCCCCATATCGACGTATGCGCCGCCGGTGGTGTTGTGGCAGTGGCAGGCAATCACGTTCTCACCTTGCCGGAGCAGGCTCTTGTCGATTTGAACGGCAGTGCCGAAGACGTCCCATGTCTCGCCCGTGGAGACGACGCGTGTCCCGTTGATGTAGAGTTCGAAGACGTCGTCGTGCTTATACATCAGGAAGTAGAGGGCTTTGGGGTCGATTTCGTCGAGCGTGATGGTGCGTCGCACGTAGATATCTACGTTGCCGCCCGACCATGATGTCTTTACCGTCTTGTTGTAGCCGTCGTCGCCGCCGCCCCAGGGGGCCTCGCCGCTTTCCCAACTGCTGTCGTCGTAGCCGACGTCGGCCCATGACCCGGAAGGTTTGCTGGTGACGTACTTGCCTGTCCAGGTCTTCTCGGAAGCCATCGGGAAGAGGGCCTCCATGCTTTCGCCCATGAAGCGATAGGCTTTGTTATCTACGAAGACAGCACCGTTGAGGGGCTTCTTGACGCCGCTCCAGTGGGTCACGCTGCCGTCGTAGAGGTGGTCGTACTTGCTCCAGAGGCAGAAATATGGGTCAACCGTGATGAGTGGTACGGCTGGCAGTCTGAGGTTGTTCTGATGGACAGGGGTGAAGAACTCGTTGCTTTGGGCCTTACCTGTAGTCAGTGAAAGCAGGCAGAGCAGGGTGATAAACAATCTTTTCATAAAGTTAAAAATGTAGTTTTGCTTTGCAAAGTTACGACAAATAATTCATAATTCATAATTTTTTGGAGTTTTATCCGTGCAGGGGGTGCTTTTAATGGGCGGAAGATATGTTAGAATCCCCTTTGAGGCTTGACTCTGGTGATGCGGTTTTAATGCCCGTAACGTCATTTGCAGAACGGTTTGTAGAAAATTATTGCTGTCCGGGGAAATCGTGCTGACAGCTTTGCTGCTGAGTAAAGCAGGTTCGTATCTTAAGCCTGAAAGGCTTCACTATTAGAAACCGGGGGCGAAGCCCTCGGACAGAACAACAGGATTACCTCCTACGCTCCTGCCTGGAAGGCAGTACCCAGGGCATCTCATAGTACTGCCCTCCAGGTAGCAGGTTGTTCTCTGATTCCGAGGGCTTCGCCCCTGATTTCTAATAGTAAAGCCTTCCAGGCTTTCTGCCCATCCGGGGCGTTAACTTCGTTGACCTTCGGTTGACTTCATCGACCTTCGGTTGACTTCATCGACCTTCGGTTAACTTCGTTGACCTTCGGTTTCAAGCCCCTGACAATAACTATTCATTCAAAATGCTGATGCCATCGATGGCGCAGGTAATGATGAATTTATTGGTGTCCGGGGAAATTATTTCATCATCCCCTGCACCCTCAATGCCATCGGCATTTAGAGCAAAATTGATTGGCAGGGGCCCCA
>CAMKTM010000148.1 GCA_946415695.1 uncultured Prevotellaceae bacterium
TCAGGAGCCTCCTCCTGCTCCTTGCTCCCTGTACCTTGTTCTTGCTGATGTCTTGCCAGTCGGAACCCGACGATGCTCCAGCAACAGAAGGCCAATGCACGGTTTCTTTCTCCGTCAGCAATTACAGACAGATTAGCTTCGACGACCTCTCTGCGGCAGGGACTAGGGCTAATGTGCCAAGTAACCATCCTGCAACTTTGGCACATTTGTTGCTTGCTATCTATGATGCAGAGAAAGGAGAAATGGCTTGTCCACAAATCCTTCGTAATTATGAAGACTACAAAAGTAACCCTGATGCTTATCCGCAGTTTTCAGTCACATTACCCTATGGCCATTATCGGGTGCTCGTCCTCGGCTACAATGGCTCACGTGCTTGTAACATCACTTCCGTCAATCAGATTTCTTGGGAAGAGAACTATGTGCCCAATACTTTCCTTTACAGTGAAGAGATTACGCTTGACAAGGATGCCAACCTTAACAGAGAGATTACGCTCAAACATGTTGTGGCTGCATTTTGCCTGACAGCAAAGGATGCTAATCCTGCCGAACTGAAGAAGATGCGTTTCAAAAGTTCTGCCGGAGGCACGGTGCTGGATGCAACGTCAGGCTTCACGCCTCTTAACAGTGGCAGAACTTCTGATATTGTTATCCCTTCTAATCATATCGGCGTAATAGATACCTTTACTGTCTATTATTTTCTGCCCGAGGAACAAATCAATTCTAATCTTACCGTTCAGGCTATTGACAAGAATGACAAAGTGCTTAACGAGAAACATTTCAACGATGTTCCTCTTCGCATCAACAACTTGACCATTTGGGAGGGTAAACTCTTCGAGGCTTCATCACCCGATGAGGAGGCACATAACGTAGGCATCAGTCTTTATTGGGACACCCAGTGGGCTGACACGCTGAAGATTTAGAGTTTCAGCCTCAAGTCGATGCCGACCTGTAGCGGTGTGCCTTTTTGGAAAAAGACTTTGCCGCGGGTGGCGAAACTAAAGGCATCGTAGTGCGTGTCTGTCAGGTTGTTGCCCCAGAGGGAAAGCTCAAGGTCGTTGTGTGTGACAGTGAGTTTCGCGTCGAGCAATGCATAGAAGGGCTGTGAAAGGTCGTTCTCGCGTGTCCAGTAGATGCGCCCAGCCCCCTTGCATCCTGTGTAGAGGCTGATGTGCTGCAGCCAACCTCGTGTGTGCCAGATATATTGTGCTCCTACCGACATCGTGTGTTGCGGAGCAAAGGGGACATAGTAATCGGAAGTATGTTCTTCGTTTCCGCTGTGACGTAGAGTGGCATGTGTGTAGCCATAGGAGGTGTTCACCGAAAGGTCGTCTGTGATGTAGGCTTGCAGTGATGCTTCCATTCCGATGCTGCGACTGCGGTTGGCGTTGACGGTGATGCGTCCCATTCCGCTTTCCGACATCTGGCTGAGCTGCAAATTGCGTGTCTCAATCCAGAAGGCGGCAAGGTCTGCCTTGAGCCGTCCGTCGAAGAGGTTCAGGTGGGAGCCGATTTCGTAGTTCCATGCCGTCTCGGGCTTGTAGTAGGCGGCTTGTGCCACATCTGGTGATTCTACGACGGGCATGCTGCTACGGATGCGCCCCATAATCATATCTATATGGCTTTGAGGATTGAAGCCAGGTATTGAGGGCATACGTGAGAAGAGGTTGTTCAGATATGCTTCTGCTCCAGCATCGATGGCGCCCATCATTTGGCGACGCATCTCTGTTTGGAGCAGGTCGCTGAACATTTGCACGTTGTAGCCTCCCGAACGATAGCCGCGGCTTACAGAAGCATAGACGTTGCCTGTCTTCCCGAAGTCGTATTTCAGGGATGCTTTGGGCAGCACATGCCAGTTGTGCTTGCTTGTCTTGCCCTGGAAGGTTGGCTTAATGTTGAGGTCGTTAAGCATGATGGGGACATGCGCGCTGTTGATTGCAAAGTCGAAGTCAACATTTCCCGGTGCATCGTATGCCATTTTGTAGTGTTCGTAGTCCAGCCGGACGCCAAGATCGAGGGAAAGGTTCTTGACGATTTCTATGGTTGACTGGTGGAAGATGCCCAGATTGAGTGTGGGGGTGTTGAATGTGCCGCCCATGGGCATGACGTCGTTATTCAGAGTGATGGACATTGGCCCCATGCCTTTGGACGTGAGGTCGGGCAGGCTGCTGTTGATGATGCCGGAGAGCCAGTCGATGCCTTCTTGGTAGAAGGTGACGGGCGCTTCCGTCTTGAGCCATTGGTACTGGAAGTTGACGCCGCTTGTCCATTGCCAGCGTTTTTTGTTTTTTGACTTCACTGCAATCTCTTCGCTGAACGTCTTGCTGTTCTGCTTTTGCTGAAGGGTGTAGAGGTCCTGTCGGGTAAAGTCTTGGTCCATGAACATGTCGTCCTTGAGGAACTGGAATCCTGTGGTACTGGTCAGCATGATGCTTCCCAGGTCATGCTCTGCGTTTAGTCCGACGGAGAGTAAGTTCCTGCGGTATTTTGATGCGCGGTTATATGCCACCTCTCCTGCGTCGTTGCCCTCTTTGGCAGCGTATGGGTAACCGCCTTGCTTTGTCCATTGGTAACGGGCCGAGAGGTCGAGGCGAACCTTGTCCGAAGGTCGGAAGATGCCTCGCCAGCGTACGGCCAGGTCATCGCTTCTGTCGGCGTGTTGCCCATTGAGGGCTTGGTTCTCGAAGAAGCCGTCCTTATGCTCGTAGCTGAGTCCTGCGCTGAAAGCGAAGCGGTCGGACAAACGGTGGTAGTGCGTCACACGTGCGCGAGCATTAAAATATGTAGCGCCACTGAGCATGATGTCTGTTCCTTGATAGTTCATCGGGTTCTTCGTATAGACGCGAATGAGTCCGCCGATGGTGTTACGTCCGAAAAGTGTGCCTTGCGGACCGCGGAGCACGTCGATGCGGTCGGCGTCGCTCAGGTCTTGGTCCATGCTGCTCATGTTTGCCAAAGGGATGTCATCAATGTACATCCCGATGGCTGGCGTACCGATTCGGCTGCCTACGCCTCGCAGATAGACACTGCTTGTCAGGCGGCTGCCGTAGTTCGGGATGAAGAGCCCCGGAACGTTTGCCGTCAGGTCTTTGATGTTGTTGATGTCCTTAAGTTTGAGTTGTGTCTCTCCATACGACGAGTAGGAGAGTGCTTGCTGACGTAGCGAAGCATGTTCTTTGGGTGTGCTGACTACGACGACTTCATCCATCGTTTGAATGGACAATGTGTCCGTCTCGTTGTCAAAAGGAAGAGATGCCCCGATTCCCTTTAACGGGAGAAAGAGGCAAAGAATGCATAAAAAGGAACTTTGTTTTTTTGTTCTATTCATTTTGAATTGTGTTTATGCCCTCCCTTTGTCGGGGGTGGGGGACTTGTTTTCCGCCTGCAAAGGTACGACAAACGGCTCGGTTTTTCCTTAAGATTCTCTTAAGATTCTGTATCCTCCATCGGGATGCTGAACTCTACGCCCATAATGTCTCCTTCCGCGGAATGCTTGTTGCCCATGCGGATGGGGATGCCGAGGAAGGCTGCTTGTTGTTTGGCAGCCTGCATCTCTGAGTAGTCTGGGCAGGAGCCTGTGGAGGTCAGCGTCAAGGTGTATTCGCGGACGGTCAGTAGCGAAGTTATTTCCCATCTGGCACCGTAGGGGGCGTGTCGGAGAAAGAGCGAAAAGACGGCTGTGAAGATTTGCCTGAGGATGGTTTCATCTACCATAATCTCATAGACAAAAGGCGTGAGGCGAAGGTAGCAACTGATGTTCTTTTTGCGTAGCATTTCCTTGTGGCACATCAGCAGTTCGCGCAGGAAAGGGTCTATCTTCACCACTTCCGATGCTGGCGCTTCGTGTGGCAGGATAAACCCTACGCCTCTGACGGCTTTCACGGGCCCCTCCTTCGTCCAGCCCAGTTTGTGGCGGAGCGAGGAAAGATGCACGTCCAGTGTGCCTGTGTCGTAGAGAAACCTTTCGCCCCAGACTCCTTCGATGATGTCGTCGCGTCGGCATACAACGCCCTGATGCCTGAGCAGATAAAGAAGCAGGCGGTATTCGGTGTCGGTGAGCGTCACTGCCTTGCCCGACTGCAAAACCCGGTGCGAGGCAGCATCGACCATGAGGTCAGCATATTGAATGGCTTTCTGCATGTCGAAAAAGAAAAGGAATGCAGGTGCCCGGCAGAGGGTGCCGAGCATCAGGTCTTATCGGTTCCCGTAGTCCTCTTTTGTGAAACTTAGCTCGAGCAGCTGTTTGCCCGTTGTCATGCTGCGATAGATGTAGCAGAATGTGATGCCTTCGTCTTTGTAGCCTTTCAACGGGATGCTGCCCTTCAGCTCCTTCAGCATGTTGTCGTGAAACGATTCAATCAGGTCTTCCGTGTAGAGTTCCTCATCGTCGAGCAAGTCCTGTACCGAATAGTAGTAGTTCAGCGTGCGGCTTTCCGAGTCGTAGCAAGCACTGTCCAGACGTGTGCAGGGGTCGATGAACTTGGGGCATTCCTTCTGGGTGAACTGCTCGAAGTCGCGCTGAAACTTCTCGTCCTTCGTCTCGCGTTTGCAGGCATTGCAGACAAACAACGAGGCAATGATTAAAAATAAAAGCTTACGATTCATGTTTTTTCTGGTCTGTTGTCCTTCCAAAATCGCACAAAGATATACTTTTTTCGGAAATAAATACCCATTGCCTCTTGATAAATGTCAATAACATGCCATAAAACATAAAAATAAGCACCATTTTGCTTGGCAAATAGATAAAGTCGCTGTACCTTTGCACGAGATTTAATAATTGAGAGAAAGATTGATTAAGGTATAACCACAAAAATCTAAAAGTTATGACAGCATTAGTTGGAACAATGGCAGGTGCTATTTGGACTGCCCTTAATGAAAACGGTACACTGAACACAAAGGATCTGAAGAAGGTTGCTAAGATTAAGACTGACAAGGATCTTTTCTTGGGTCTTGGCTGGTTGCTCCGCGAAGACAAAGTGGTAGTTACCGAGGACGACAAGGTGCTAAACGTAGCCCTGAAGTAAAAAGGAACCTTTTAATAAAGGAGAATTAAAAATGCCCTTTGAAGGTCTTGAACGACTTTCGAAGGGCATTTTCTATATCTATGTTAGTGTCGGAGCCAGTGCTTCTCTCCATTCGTCACGTGGCATCTTCTTTGCTTGTACATGTAAAAGCAATTGCTTATACATGTACAAGCAATTGCACGTACATGTACAAGCAAAGAACAGGCTGTGTAGCGTTATGCTGTTATATGGGTATGTGAGAATGTAATGCCATAGGATGCGGAGCCCTATGGTTGTGTTGTTTCTGTCAGGTCGAGGCAGCCGCCAATCCATTCGGTGAAGGGTTCTTCGCCTTCCAGTTTGTGCCAGTCGAGGAAACGCCCCTCTGCATCGGTCTTCACGACGACAGGGCCTTGCTGATGTGTGCCGTCTGGCAGGATGATATCGTGATATGCCTTTTTCAAAGTGGAGAGCGGAGAATTATCTCTTCCGTCGGTTGCGCTCGGGAATGCCGCGTTGCGGATGGATGGGATTCGGGTTTTCCTTCGTGACGTGAATGGTTCTCTTTCGTGGCTGGCTCTCGCGCATCTGAAGCGGCGAGAGGCGTTCGCTCTTCTCCTGGCGCATCGTGTCGAGGCGCATCGAATCGGCTGCAAGAGAATCGGCTGCAAGAGAGTCGCGCTGGGCTTTCAGCATTGAGTCGTCAACTTCCTTGTGCATCCGTATAAGCTTTATCTCGCTGACCAGCAGAGGCTTTGGCGGGTCGGCACTGTTGACGATGGGCAGGTAAATGTAGCCCGAAATGGAGCGAAGGTTCAGGCTGTCGAGGGCTTTGTTGGGGGTGTGCCGCATCTCGTTCTTCGGGCTGTTGCGCAACAGGTCGGTGATGCATGCCACGGTGTCCTTCTCGTAGTAGAAATTGAGGATAGCTACGGCTTCGTTGTTCATGCTTCGTGCCACGAACTGGGTCTTGAAGCGCCAAATGAAGCTGTCGCCGGGACGGAAAGTGGAGTCGGCTTTCATCTGAAATGAATAGACGCAGCCGACGGGATTGGCAACAATGCAGGCAAAGTCTTTGCCAAGCCAGATGTTGGCCGTGTCGCCTTCGCTGGTGAGGGATGCAAAACGGTCTTGGGTGTCGGAGGCTTCGAGACCCATGCGTTCGGCCTGTGCCTGCACGCGGGTTACTACATTATTATATATTAGAAGGAAATCCTCTGCGTGTCCGCTGTAATAGACCATCGAGGAGTCGAATTCGGCTTCTGTGATGTGGTGCTTGCGGAAGACGGCCTGGATGTATTTGTAGCGTGCTACATCGACGTTCTCTGCCCCGGCCTCTGCCATTCCCTGCGCCAAGTGATAATCGACGAGCACATCCTCCATCTTCTTCTCGTCGAGGATGCCGCTGGG
>CAMKTM010000149.1 GCA_946415695.1 uncultured Prevotellaceae bacterium
AAAGCTTTGCTGAGGAGCGCCAGTCTTAGTGCTGACAGAACCAAGAATCTGAGTGATGTAACCCGTTATGGTATAAGTTTCCTTAGAAGTGCCGCTGTCTGGCAAATCATTCGTCAATTGAACAGCCTCAGAACATGTAATATCAGTACCCGTAACAGGAGGAGTCTCGCCGCCGCCATCTTCAAGTATGACGACGTTGGCATTCTTTATCTCGGGCGTCATCTGACCACTTGCATTGACATACTTCATGAGCTTGCCTGTAATCTTCACCTTTGTGCCGACGGAGAAAGCTGTTACGCCTTCGGGAAGGTTGGCCCAATAGGCTTCGAAAATCCTGCCGCCATCCTTGGTGTCGGCCATCCAGAAGGTCTGCTGGTTCTTGCTGACGTTATCGAAAACTTCCGTGATGTAACCTGTTATAGTATAGGTCTCAGAAGATGTGGCGTTGTCGGCCAGTTTCTGTGTAAGGTTGACAGCTTCGGCACAAGTGATGGCGATGCCTTCGTCTTCAGTGCTGCTGCCACTGCCTGAACTGTTGATGGAGACAACGTATGCAGCGCCCTTGCCAACAGTTTCGGGCGTGTTGCCTCTGAAGTTGACGACTTTGCCGCAAACAACCACTTCGTCGCCTACCTTGATGTCATCAACCGACGTGAATTTCTGCTTGCCGGGGCCATAGACTTGGTATGCAGTGAAGACAGTGGAACTGTTGCCTTCGTCGATCATCTCGAAGGTGTGGTTGCCGTATTGTGAAATAGTGGCGGCATCGGTCTTGACATTGCTTACCTTGCCCTTGATGTAGTACTCCTGTGTGGATTCCACACCAGCCTCCATTTCCTTAATCTTAGCCACGATTGCAGCCACGTTGTAGGGAGATGCCAAAGTGCCTTCGCCTTGAGGCTCAATTGCTGTCCCCGCAGCGTTTTCACCATTCTTCTCTGGCAAGTTGTAAGGAGCAGGAACGTCAACACAGCTGCTGAAAGCCAGAGCCGTCAGCAACATGAGTGTAAATGTTTTGAAAGTCTTTTTCATAATGCTATATGTCTTTTTTGTTTGTTTCGTGTTATTGTCTCTTTATTTCACCCATGTCAAGTCGCTCTGAGTGCGGGCGAGGATCTGCCAGGTGCCTTTGAAGTATGTGGCAATGCCGTAAATCGTGACAGGCTCTTTGGGAAGGGGAATGCCCTTGAAGTCTGCATAGGGACTGGAGCGAAGCACGCATTTGCTGCCCGCATTGCCGCCAGAAAGGGTACGGTTGACGCAGTTGCTCACGAGGGCTACCGTGCCGTCGTCGGGGGCAATCGTCTGTGTGCCGTCGCCACTAATGGTTACGTTGCTGAGCCTTACCACTCTTCCACATTGCTGTTCCATGGTCTTGCTCGCGTCGAAATCGATGGTATCAACTTTCATTGTGCCGAAAGCTTTGGCTTCTTCAGTGTTGTCCATGATGAGGCGGACGTGCTGCCGCCATGTGCCAACCTCCATGCGTCCGATGCTTCCGTTGTAGAGGCTGCCTATCTGCGACTGTTGTCCATAGCCGCCGATATAAAGGTCTTTGAGTTGAATCAGGAGCTTTTGTCCGACGGGCAGGAACGCACCTTGGTCTGTCCCGTTGATGCCAATGATGATGCCGCCCGTCTCGTCCTGCACGGAGATTTGTTTGTAGATGTTGCCGCCCAAGTCATTTCCATTCACGACACATCGCAGCCAGAGGTCGTCTGTTATCTGCTTGCTGCCGCCATTGCTGATGGTGATGGCATATTTGCTCTGCAGTTCAGCAATGGTCGTTGTCGTGCCAGCCACCAGGCTGTTGTTGCCGTAGGGTGGTTGCGTGGTGATGCTTTCTGGCGTTTCCCAGTCTTTGTCCTGACAGGAGAACAGAGCAAAGGCGCTTGCCAATAAGGCTATGATGAATGATTGCTTTTTCATTGTCTTGCTTCTATAAATTAAATAATGTGTCGTTTAAGCCTTAAAATCTGTAGTTGACGTTGAGCATGAAGTTTAATCCTTGGGAATAGAACTTCTTCGGGTTCTTGTCGAACTGATAGCTGCGTTCGTTGCCTTTCACGAATGTCGTTTCGTTGTTGTCGTCCAGTCTTTCTGTGACGTTGTAGTTGCTTCTGCTCTGCTCGTAGCCGCCTGTTGTGATGTTTCTGCGGTTGGTGAGGTTGCTGAGCTGCAAGTTGACGGTGAGAGGATGATGCGCCACCTGGAACTGTTTGCCGATGCTGGCGTTGAGCATGAAGCCGCCATTGCCTTTGGCTTGCTCGGGCACATCGTCTTCCGTGATTTCGCTGGCTTTCTTGTTGTAGCGAATCATCAGTGTTGACTCATAGCGCATGTTGGGGCTGTAGTAGAGGTAGATGCGGTCGTAGTAGTTGCCAGTCAGCCCGAGGTGCCAGCCCTTGATGTGGTAGTTCAGTCCGAGGCTGGCTGCTGCCAGTGGTGTGCCTCCTTCGCGCATTCCTTTGTTGTAGCAGAGGTCTTTGTTCATCTTTGTCGTGTTGCTGTTCATCCAGTTGACCACGGTGTTCTCTATGTACTTGTTGTCGCTGTAGGTGCCCAGGGCAACAAGGTCGAGACTCTTGGTGATGAGCACCCTCACACCGAGTTCCACGCCGTAGTATTCCTTCTTTGTGCCTATGAGGCTGTTGTAGGTGAAGCTGTGGCTGTCGTCGTTGAAGAACTGGTGAGACTCGTTGCCGTCGTGCATATAGTAGTAGTAGCCGTTCAGGTTGAAGCGAATCCATTTGTTGCTGATGGCGTAGCCCAGTTCTGCGCTGACCACCTTTTCGTTCCTGAGGTCTTGTACATAGTCGTTGTTCATTTCGGGGCAGATGAAGGCATTGACTGCGTTAGGCGCTTTAATTTCATAGCCAATGCCAGCAGTGATGACATGTCCTTTGCCAAGGTTAATGGTGGAGCCTGCCTTCAGTCCGCCGTCGAGGAAGTGTGCGATGCCACTCTTGCCGAAGCTGTTGTTGGGGAAGAGTCCGTTCTTCATAAAGCCTTCCCGCCACATGCGCCGTCCGCCTATCCTGCCTGTAATGAAGTTATGCTGAATACCTCTGTCCATGCTGAAGCAAGTCCAAAGCTTGACGTCCTGGTTCCATATGTCGTAGTCATAGCCGAAGCGGTCGCCCTCTATGATTTTCTGATAGCCGTGGTTCATGTCGTACATGGCTTCTTCTGCTGTCTGCTTGTACTCGCCCACGAGGTGTGTGTTGGTGTTGTGGAAGTTTTCTCCGCCCAAGAGGTCTTCCATGGTCTTGTAGTGTGAGCCTCTGTTGCTGAGCAGTTGCAGTCCTGCGCTTAGTTTCAAGCCTTTATTGATGTTCCAGTCGTATGAACTTGAAAGGTTTGTCATCAGGTTGTCGTTGTGGCGTGCTTCAATCCAATAGATGGCATCGGCGCCAACCTTGTTGAGCTGAGTGTTGGCGAAGTAGAGGTCGTCGAAGTTAATCTGTCGGTAGCTTTCGTCCTGCCAGTTGTCGTGGCTTGTCCAGAAGGCATCGTAGTCGTTCTTCTCGCTGTTGGCGTCGCTCCAGACGTTGTAGTTGAATGACGGGAAGCGTTTCCAGTAGTCGGGATGTGGGTTGGTGCCGCTGTAGTAGAGTTTTGTTGATTTGTATTTTCCGAACTTTGCGAAAGCGGAAGTGGTGAGCTTCATTTTCTCGTTGATGTCGAAGTCCCACGTCAGGAGTACGCTTGGCTCGAAGGTGTTGACCACTCGGCTGGCGCGTTTCTCTCCGTCCTGATAGCCCCAATAGGGGTTGTAGTGGTAGTCGTTGGCAAGCCAGTAGGCTTCGTCGGTGCTTGCTCCTGCTGTGGCTCTTTCTGTTGGGCTGCCCCAAGAGGCGATGCTCAGCGAGTGTTTGTCGTTGATGACCTTCTGGACTGAGATGAAGTAGGAGAGGCTGTTGTAGAACATTCCTTCTATGGGTGCCGTCTTCATGTTAGCCCATCGGTAGCCGACGGTTCCGAAGAATGCCCATCCGCTTTTGGTGAGGCCGCTTCCGTAGGTGTACATGCCTCGCAGCGTGTAGTTCCGGTTGGAGCCAGTGAGGGTTATCTTGTGCCCTGAAGGCATGTTTCCCGCCCGCAGGTTATAGTTGCTGCTGCCGCCGATGTTGCTGAAGCCATAGTTGTTGGCTTCGAACACACTGACGTCTTCCTTGCTTCTCGTGGCATCGTTCATGCCGCCGATGGTGGAGAAGGTGAAACGTCCGTTCTCGGGGTTGTTGACTTGTACACCGTTCATATACACATCGTTGTAGCGGTTGTCCAAGCCGCGGTACTTGAACCAGATGCCGGACCAAGCCCAGCCCATTTGGTTGAGGTAGGTGTTGCTGTTTGAAGTGATGTGGATGACATCAGACGTCATGTCATCGTTTTCGCCGAGTTGTGATTCTGTGAAAGTGAAGTTGCTGTCGTCTATCAACTCCTTCTCTGCAGTGCTCAGCGTGTCCACGTCCGCTGTGGCTTTTGTTTGGGCGTGGCTCATCGGTGCTGCCGCAAGGGCGAGCACCGGTAGCAGATGCTTCATTTTCATGTGCGTTTTTAGTCTTTTTATTTGTTTATTATGGTGCAAACTTATAAAAAAAAATACTTTCTTCGGTAATTTGCCGTATATTTTTTTTACTAATTGCATTATCTTTCTCAAAAAGTGTTAACTTTGTGCTGTGAAGTAATGAAAGTTGACCCGAATTAAACAGAAAACTGAGATGAAACGAACATTCTTTGCCATTGTTGCAGTGCTCCTGTTTAGTGCTGCCTACATTGGTGCACAGGACCGCAGGCTTATTGTCCATGCTGTGTGCTTTTACAATCTTGAGAATCTTTTCGACACTTGTCACGATGCACACAAGAACGATTATGATTTTCTGCCAAACGGTACTTACCAGTGGAATGAGAAAAAGTACAGCAACAAGTTGGCGAACATGTCGCGTGTGCTGTGCGACCTCGGTACGGACAAATTGCCCTACGGCGCCAGCATCATCGGTGTTGTGGAGGTGGAGAACGACAAGGTGCTCGACGACCTTATAGCCCAGCCTTGCATGAAGGAGCGCGGCTACAAGTATATTCATATTGAGGGGCCTGACAAGCGCGGTGTGGATTGTGCATTCATCTACAACCCCAAGGCTTTTCTTGTAAAGAAGTTCTTTCACAAACCATACGTCTATGAGAATGGCGACACGGCCCGCAAGACGCGTCCCTTCCTCTGTGTCCAGGGCAAGTTGGCGGGCGACAACCTCACCGTTGTGGTGTGCCACTGGCCGAGCCGTGGGCATGAGAACATCTTCCGCGAATATGCCGGCAAACAGGTTCGTGCCCTGACAGACAGCATCCGCCGGGCAGACCCTTCGCAACACATCATGGTCATGGGCGACTTGAACGACGACCCCGACGACCCTTCCGTAGCCAAACGCTTGGGCGGACGCCGCAAGATGAAGGATGTGAAGGACGGCGACTTCTTCAACCCTTGGTGGGATGTCCTGCGAAGCAAAGGGCAGGGCACCCTGACCTACCAGGGCGCATGGAACCTCTTCGACCAGATTTTATGTTCGCGCAACATGCTTGACGTTGACGGGAAGAAGTCATACAAGGAACTCACGCTTTATGGCTACCACATCTTCAATCGCGACTATTTGCTGCAGAATGACGGTAGATATAAAGGATCGCCCAAGCGCACACACGCGGGTGGCATATGGCTCAATGGTTACAGCGACCACTTGCCCACAGTGACATACATCGTCAAAGAACAGAAAGAGGAAAAGAAGAAGTAAACTGCTTGCAAAGCAGACATGGCAAAGTGACAGCAAAGAGAAAAACTTTAATCCGTAATCTTTAATCTTTAATCTTTTCTTCGTACCTTTGCGCCCGCAATTAGAAAGAAACGAAAAGAAAAATCATAAAATCATAAAATCTTTAAATCATTAAATTCTATGACAAGTTACAAAGAACTCGGCCTGGTGAACACCCGTGAGATGTTCAAAAAGGCAGTAGCTGGCGGCTATGCCATCCCAGCATTCAACTTCAACACACTCGAACAGATGCAGGCCATCGTGCAGGCTGCCGTAGAGACAAAGTCTCCCGTCATCATGCAGGTCAGCAAGGGCGCACGCAACTACGCCAACGGCACCATCCTCCGCTACATGGCTCAGGGCGCTGTAGAGTACGCTAAGGAACTCGGTTGCGAGAATCCTCAGATTGTCCTCCACCTCGACCACGGCGACAGCTTCG
>CAMKTM010000150.1 GCA_946415695.1 uncultured Prevotellaceae bacterium
CAGGATCAACATCTTGTACAGGATCATCATGCTCAAGTGGATGTACAAATCAATGTACTGGAACATGTGGTTATTCTTGTTATGATACCTGTTCTGGTACTTGTGATAGCACATGCACAGGAAGTTCTTCTGGCTATTGTTCTGGATGTAAAGGAAATTGTGATAACACATGCTGGGATTATTGCACAAATGGTTGCCAAAACGATTGTACCTGGGGATGTGTCGCTTCTTGCTCCAACGATTGTTCGAGTGGATGCACAGGGGCATGCTCTGGCTATTGTTCTGGGTCATGTGTAACTACATGTTCCGGCTCTTGCGATTCAACATGTAAAGGGACGTGCTTTGGTAGTTGTAGTATTACCTGCCAGGGATGGTCAAAATAAAAGCATATGATTAAAGAACAGAATGAACCTTGGCAGAGTGGCATGGCAAAGTCCATCACTTTCATTGTTACGAAGGACTGCCAGTTGGCTTGCAAGTATTGCTACCTCGTGGGGAAGAACTCGAAAGAGCGGATGCCCTGGGAGGTGGCAAAGCAAGCCATTGACTATATCCTTGACCATGAGGATGAGTTTAGAGAAGAAAGTGTCGTGTGGGACTTCATCGGAGGTGAACCGTTCCTGGAGATTGACCTCATCGACAGGATTTGTGACTACCTGAAGCAGGAAATGTTCCGACGCAATCACCATTGGTTCAACTCCTACCGCTTCTCGTTCTCCACCAACGGCATCAACTATGATAGCGAGAAGGTGCAAAACTTCATCAAGAAGAACATAAACCACCTCTCCATCGGCATCACCATCGACGGAACACAACGCAAGCACGACCTCAACCGCATCTGGAAGACAAAGGAGATGGAGCAGGGCATCCAGCCCAAGCCCGAAGAAGAGAAGGGCTCGTATAAGGATGTGGTGAGAAACATTCCGCTTTGGCTGGAGCAGTTCCCCAATGCCGGTACGAAGGTGACTATCAGTTCGGCAGACATCCCTTATGTTAAGGAGAGTGTGCTCCACCTCTATAGTCTCGGCATCCATGAGGTGAACATTAATGTGGTGTTCGAGGATGTATGGAAGGAAGGCGATGACAAGCTCTTCGAGGAACAACTGATGCAACTGGCCGATGCCATCATCGATGGCGGCTACTATCAGGACTACGCCTGCTCGTTCTTCTCGGAGCATATCGGCAAGCCACTCGATGCGAAGCTGGACAACCAGAACTGGTGCGGTGCGGGCAAGATGCTCTCAATAGATGCAACAGGTAATTTCTATCCCTGCACGCGCTTTGCCGGTTATTCGCTTCGGAGCAAAAAGCCCATCATCATCGGTAACATTCGCGATGGCATCGACCAAAACAAACTGCGTCCCTTTCTGACATTGGACAGGACGACGCAGTCCCCGAAGGAGTGCATCGACTGCGAGGTGGCAAGTGGTTGTGCTTGGTGTCAGGGAGAGAACTATGATGCGGCAGAGACTCCGACCATCTATCAAAGAGCGACGGCCATCTGCAAGATGCACAAGGCTCGCGTCCGCGCCAACAATTACTATTGGAACAAGCTCTTCCGCAAACTGGAGTTGGAAGGCGAACGCGAGGAATACGAGAAAAGCAAGAAGAAGTCGAACGAAGTAATTTGCTAAAACCATGCTACAATACCTTATTATATTATTGGACGAGGCAAGTACTCCGTTCTGTAGCCTCACCCCCTGCCCCTCAGACCCCCCAACCCCCTTTAGGGGGAGAAAGGAAGGTGGATTGATACCTCTTGAGACACTAAGGCAAGGCATCCGCTTTGGCATGATGGAGAATTTGATGATTCAGTATGTCTATCCTGACAAAGAGCTTCCCAAGGAATATCTTGAAGTAATAGAAAGCATTGACCACTCGAAGATAAGAAGCCTCCCCCTAACCCCTCCAAAGGAGGGGGGAACGGAAGTTGACGTGTGGGTGACGGAAAGCATCAAGGATATCAAGGCTGATGTGCCTGTCGTCTGGAGAACAGACAAGCAAAGTCTCTTCAATAGCGAGGCAGACATCATCAAGGCCTTGGAGAATGTCCCGAGGCTCAACATTGTACTGACAGACATTGAGACTTTCATCGAGGAGGACTTCGAGAAGTACAAGTCTCTTTTGGAAAAGCTATCGAAAGCCATTGAGCAAATGTATGTGGACGGCAAGGCTCCACAGCTGAACCTGCTTACCGACCGCATGATGCTCTCGAAGATGAACAACTGCGGTGCTGGCGACACAAGCATCACGCTGGCACCCAATGGGAAGTTCTATGTTTGCCCTGCCTTCTACTATGAAGACGAGACAGACTGCGTAGGTGACCTTGAGCACGGACTTGACATCAAGAACAAGCAACTTTATAAGTTAGAGTATGCTCCGATATGTCGCCATTGCGATGCCTGGCAATGCAAGCGTTGCGTCTGGCTCAACCGAAAGACAACTTTAGAGGTTAATACGCCGAGCCATGAGCAATGTGTAGTAGCTCATCTGGAGCGCAACGCCAGCCGAGAACTGTTGAACAATATCCGCAAGCACGGCTCCTTCCTACCTGAACAGGAAGAGATAAAAGAGATTGATTATTTGGACCCCTTTGATAAAAGAGACACATGGCAATGACAAAGAAACCTGTAGGGCAAGTGACACCCGAAGAGCGTACGGAGATACAGACGCTCTTCGAACGTCGCAACGGACTGAATGAACTGGCAAAGATTGTAACGGCCGACAATACGGAACTATACGAGAAGCTCGTGAAGGACATGGGCGAGACGGGTACGAAGTTCCAAGCCTGGTGGGACCGCATGGCACAGAAGTACCAATGGGAAAGTGCTGAAGGCGGCAATTGGGAGATTAACTTCGATACCTGCGAGATTCTGCTTGTAGTTCCCTAGAAGTGGCCGCCACCGAAGCCACCGAGGGAGCCACCACCATTAGAGGAACCACCGCTGCCATTGCCACGGGAGCCGCCTTCGCTGCGACTGCCTTCACCGCGATTGTATTGATTGCCGTCGCCCCTTGCTTCACCACCGCGGCGGCCACCGCCCATGCCGCGGCCGCCGAAGCGGCCGAAGCGCCAGTTGGCGGAAAGCAGGACGTAGCTGCGCACCATTTCGTTTTGTGTGTCGGTGCGGCTGGTGGCGTTGACGGAGCGGTTCACATCGTCGCGTTGGCCGAGGATGTCAACGGCGCGAAGGCTTAGTGTAAGCTGTTTGTGCGGCAGGAAGCGTTGGCTGATGCTTCCGTTCCAGATTAGATGGTTCGTGTTCATCGTTTCGTCGGAATAGCCTCGGCGGCACTGCTGTTCGATGTCGCTGCTGATGGTCATGCCCCAAGGCGTCTGGATGACGAAGCTGCCGCCGTAGTTGAAGTTGTGGTGGTCGAGGTTCGAGGCTGTCGCGTTGTTGCTGCGGTTGAGGCTATATCGGAACCAGCCGTTGACGTTGGCTTCCACTTGCCATCCGCTTTCCCAGTCGTGCCGGTAGGTGATGCGAGCCCATTGACTGAAGTTGCCGCTGTGAGTCTTGTTCTCCACCGTTGCTTTGTCCTTACTGCGGTACAGGTAGCCGACGCTTTTCGATGCGCTGGCCTGTGTGTTGGTGTTGATGCGCCAATGTTTGTTCTTGTCGAGAGCCGTGTTGAAGTTGAAGGAGGCCGAGCCGTTCCAGTTGCCGTTGACGTTCACGGGCATTGTCGTCCGTCCGCCCGTCACCTCGTTGTATTCCGTCCGGTTCGTGGTGCTGTTCCTCGTGGTGTGGAACTGGAGGTTGACGGCCGATGTGCGTTGGTGTTCCGTGACAGTGCGGCGGTAGTCGAAGTTGATGTGTTGGGTGAAGCTCGGCTTGAGCCCTGCGTTGCCGATACGTATGTTGAGCGGGTTGGCATCGGAAAGGGTGTCGGGTACCATGTCGATGATGTTGGGCCAACCCGTATCGGCATTGTAGCGGAACTCAAGTTGTTCCTGGCGGCTGAACTTATACTGGAAGTTGACGACAGGCGAGGCGTTGATGACGGTGCGCCGCAGCAGGGTGTCGATGCGTCCTTTCTGGTAATCCACCTTGCTGACTTGCGGCCGGAGGTTTGCTCCGATGGTCAGGCGGTATTTCGTGCGGTTCATGCGGAGTTGCAAGCGGATGTCGTGGTTTTGCCATGTGTTGCGTGTATAGCTGCACTGCTGCTTGTCCTGCACGACGTATGGTGCGTCGAAGAACTGGTCGTAGTTGTCGGCGTTTACGCCCAGCATGTCGTTGTACGGGTCGAAGATGGAGCGCACGTTTCGGTCGTTGTCGCGGAAGTTGAAGCTGTAGTTGTACGTCAGTTGCAGGAACGTCTGATAGGCGATGGGTTCGCTGTAGCTCAGGCGGGCACTGAAGTTGTAGCTGTAGTTCGAGCCGCGGTTGTATTGCACCTTGTGATAGACGGAGTCGCCGCCGTTATGGGCATGGATGCGGTAGTAGTCTGTCTGCGAGTAGTTGTTGCTTTCGTTGTTCGAGTCGCCGTAGCCGCCGCTCAGGTTAATCGTAATGTTACGTCCGGGCTTCTTCAGGCGTTTGTTGATTTGCAGGGAGGCAGAGGCGTTGATGTTTTTCGATTTGTTCCAGTTCGAGCCGAGGCGGTGGTTCACGCCGATTGCCTTGGCGAGGTCGAGGTAGTCGGCAAGAGGTGTGGCGGAGTACTGGAAGGGGTCGTCTCTCCAAGTGGCCGATTCGTTGCCGCCCGAGCCGCTGTTGCGTCCGAAACTGAATTCCGGGCGGAACAGGATGTTCCACGTCGAGTCGGGCTTCCACTCCACTTTGTATTGGAAGCTGAAGCCCGCCGAGCGGCTCGTGCTGCTGTTCTTGCTTGCCGAATAGGCGGAGTTGCGCAGTTCGAAGTTCTGGGTGTTCGACTGCGAGGCGCTGCTGCTCTGCTGGAAGTTGCCGCTGACGCTGCCGTTCAGCTCCACCTTCTTGTTCTCCCAGTTCATTGTCGTGCCGAGTTCCTGACGGTCGGTCAGGCCGTTGCCGTTCGTGTTGTTCGCATTGCCCACGAAGCTGAACTTCTGGTCTCCGCGGAAAGTGTTCACGTTCAGCCTGCCGCTGTATCGGTCGTGTGTGCCGTACGTGCCGTTCGCGTTGCCGAACAGTCCCTTCTTCTTGTTCTTCTTGATGGAGAGGTCCAGCACCGTCCGCTCGTTGCCGTCGTCGATGCCTGTGATGCGGGCCATGTCGCTCTTCTTGTCGTAGGCCTTCACCTTATCCACAATCTCGGCAGGGATGTTCTGCAGGACGAGGTTGCGGTTGCCGCCGAAGAATTCCTTTCCGTCCACCAGAATCTGGCTGATGCTTTTGCCGTTGAACGTGAAGCCCCCATTCTCGTCCTGCACGACGCCGGGCAGTTTCTTGATGAGGTCCTCTACCATCGAGCCGTCGGGCAGCTTGAAGGCGTCGGCATTGTAAGCCACCGTGTCGTCCACCACTGTCATTTCCGGCAGCTTGCCCTCCACCACCGCCTCAGCCATCAACGTGGCGTCCTCGCGCATCATGACGTCCGCCACCTTGAAGTTCCCCGAGCGCCTCGGCAGAGAGAGTTTGAACTTCTGCGTCTTGAAGCCCATGAACGACACCTGCAGCGTATATGTGGCCGATGGGATGCTGGGCAGCAGGAACTGTCCGTTCTGCTTCGTCACAGCTCCGGCAATCATCGAGTCGCGCTCGTTATAAAGCTTCACGGCCGCCCCTTCCATCGGTTGCAGCTTCTCGTTCTCGAAGACCGTGCCGCGGATGTTGAGAAGGAACCTTTCTGGCTCCCCATCTATACGTACTTGAGAACGCCCCTCGCACAACCCAACCAAAGGGAAAAAAAAGAAGAGCAATGCCAAGAGCCGACGCACCGCAATATGACCATTCGTTTGAAACATTACATAAAATAAGACACAAAACCTCGCCAAAGGTTTAATTGTAAGTTCAAGTTTCGGGAGGGAGTAGAAGGAGTAGAAGGAGTTAAGGGAGTAGAAGGAGTTAAGGACGACACCTTTAGTTGCGGTGTTCATTCTTGCGATCCGTTGGGTTGCCCAAAGTGGCTGACAACTTAATGGCCTTTGACTTTCCCTTCGGCCGTCGACCTTTGGTTCTTCGGCTAAAGCCTCAGGCGCAGGCGGAACAGACCGAAATTCCCCGGACAGCAATAGTTTTCTATTGGTGTCCGGTAAAAATTATTTCATCATCTCCTGTACCCTCCTAATCATCGG
>CAMKTM010000151.1 GCA_946415695.1 uncultured Prevotellaceae bacterium
GCTTGTAGCCTGTCTGTGCGAAGGCTTCCATGTAGTCGGCCACCTTCTCGCCCATGTAGAGCGGCGCCCCGAGCTTCTTGGCAGGAACGGGGAACTCTGGCTTGAAGCCCGTGTCAACGAGGATGACTTCCTTCCCCGTGTCGATGAGGAAGTTCTGCAGCGAGCTGCGATAGATGATTTGTTCGTCGAAGGCATCTTTACCTTCCTCACCGCCAAAAGCGAACGGTTGGTTCATGAACCCGCCATCGAACATACGGATAGTTTTGATTGTCATAATATCATTATTATATAAGGAAAACTTTCTGTCGGAAGAAGTCTCCCTTTAGGGGAGATTTAGAGGGTCTTTATTGTTTCAGCATGGCTTCCACGTCCTTCTCGAAGTCCTTCGGCTCGGTGGTGGGAGCAAAGCGCTTCACGGTCTTACCGTCCTTCGAGATGAGGAACTTGGTGAAGTTCCACTTGATGTCGCTGTCCTTCTCCACGCTCTTGCTGATGGCTTTGAAGAGCGTCTTGGCCGCCTTTGCCTTCAAGCCGTTGTAGTCCTCGGTAGGCGCCTGTGTCTTCAGGTACTCGAAGATAGGCTCGGCATCGGGGCCGTTCACGTCGCCCTTCTTCATTATTTGGAACGTCACGCCGTAGTTCAGCTGGCAGAACTCCTCTATCTTGGCATCGCCCTCGGGGTCTTGTTCCTTGAACTGGTTGCAGGGGAAGCCGATGACGACCAGCCCCTTGTCCCTGTACTTCTGATTGAGTTCCTCCAGTCCGGCAAACTGAGGCGTGAAGCCGCACTTGCTGGCTGTGTTAACGATGAGCAGCACCTTTCCCTGGAACTGCGCAAAGTCCACCTCCTTGCCCCTGCTTGTCAGGGCCTTGAAATCATAGATTGTTTGCATATTCGTTATGTTATTACATTGAATAATCAGCCGTTTTTCATCATTTCTCACTGCAAAGATAGCGAAAATAAATGAGAACAAAAGCAAGAAGCACAAGAAATGATGAAATTAATCAAAAACTGGCTTGACGAACGAAGCATTATATAGCCTTTTCTCACCTATTCGGTATAACGGTATATCGATATTAGGTTATATCGAAGAGAAGGCCGCACCGTCATCGACTACATCAACCAGATGCTCATGATGGAGGCTTCCTTCCTGCTACGCACATCAAGCCTCAGCATCCAGCAAATCGCCGACCGCCTCCACTTCGCCGACACTCCCTCGCTGAGCAAGTTCTTCCTCCGCATGAAAGGCCTCTCGCCCCGCGAATATCGCAAGCGAGGTTGAAAATGATAAAATTAAACCAAAACGAGCTTGCGCAGGCTGCGCAAAGGGGAAATGAAGCGAAAAGGCTTTGCTGCAAAGGAAAGTTTTTGTAACTTTGCGGAGAATTAGAGAATTGACGTCATAACGTGATCACGGAATAACGAGGTTTCGCGTTAACGACAGGTTTCGTCATAACGAAATAACGTAATAACGATATAACGACAACAGAGCAATTACCACTAAAGACTAAACATCATGCAAATCTCGCGATTCGGCTTCTATTGGCTCGACACTTGGGTGATGGCGAACGTGATTCAACTGGCGACGCAGGACTTCTGTTCGCGCTTCCTCAATCACTCGAACGACCCTTGCGGACGGCAGTTCGACCAGATGACGCAGGCTGCACGTTCTGCTCCTGCCAATATCGCCGAAGGCAACTCGCGGCACTCCACTTCGAAGGAGACGGAGATGAAGCTCACGGACGTTGCCCGCGCCACGCTCTCGGAACTGGCCAACGACTACCTGAACTGGCTGCTGAGGCATGAACAGTTGCCGTGGTCAACACACTCGGCGGAATACATCGAGGTGGCAAGCGTCAAGCTCGACAAGCCAGACTATCAGGACGATGTCCTTTACCAAAGCAGCATTCATATCTTGAAGCAAAAGCATCGCTTCGACAAGTGGCTGCTTTCTGAAGATTCGATGACGGTGGCCAACTGCATCTTGGTACTCTGCAATCGTCTTGTCCTGATGCTCAGCAGGCAGATAGAGAACCAGTTGGCGACATTCCGCGAGGAAGGCGGCTTCACGGAGGCCTTGACAGCAGAACGCCTCGCCCATCGCGCCGAGAAGAGCCTGCAGGATGATGCGCCCCCCTGTCCGCAATGCGGCAAGCCCATGATAAAGCGCATGGCAAAAAAGGGCATGAACTCTCCGGCAGAGAGTTCTGGAGCTGTTCAAACTATCCCGCCTGTAACGGGACAAGGAATATCGTGTGAGAAATCAATTCGTTATGACGTTATCACGGGATAACGTTATGACGAGGCAATCGTTATAACGTCATAACAAAATAACGTCATAACGCGATGACGGAATAACGAAGCAAGGTAACAGGCCGTGGGGTGTTGTAAATAATTGTCCTTGCAGCCGGGAAGGTCTTTCAAAGAAGTTTCAACAAATTGTACTGCCCTTTCTTCTGCGTCATGTTGCCAAAGTTGATGGCATGATAGGGGCAAGCATGGTAGCAAGCAAGGCAACCCGTGCAATGTGACTGCCACTGAGGTGTTTCGTCCACAATGATGTTACCAACAGGACACATCTTTCGGCATCTGCCACAGGAAACGCATTTCCCGGCATCAACGCGGAAGTACTTGTCTGTCAAAAGGTATCGGTTGAACAATGGACGGATGATGTAGGTCTTTGTACGAGGGAAGCTACCCCGTTTCAAGCGTCGCACTGCCTTCCTATCAGAAATGCAAGTTGCAATTTCCTTTATCGCTACGCCTTCTTTTGCGAGTTTCTCTTTGCAAAGTTCCTTGCTGTCAACATCGAAGCCCGGAAGGCAGACATAGGTGTTGGGCATCTGCACCGAGAAAGCCGCATCGAGTTTCCTGCCCAAGGCTGTCTCCAAGACCTTGTCGGCATAACCCATGTCGTCGCCACAGGTCATAACGGCGTAAAGGAAGGAACCCTGTTCCCTACTCTCTTTCCCTTTGAGGATGTGTTTCATCTTGCTCACAAAGGATTCAACGACATTTGGTATGCCCCAACTATAGACGGGAAATACAAGGCCAACGACTGGATTGTCCGTCATCGGCGGGAAAGTCATTGGCGAGAGTCTTTCGCCAAGTGCATCGGCAAGTTGTCTGGCCACATAAAGGCTGTTGCCGGTTCCGGAGAAATAGTAAATCATTCTTCCAACGACTTCAGGGCTCTGTAAATGAGAATGTCGGACTGCTCCGTTATCTTGAAATTGCGCAAGTCGCCCTGAGCGATGTGCAGGGGTGCGATGCCGAGTTCGCCTGCCAGAGTGAAAATGGATTGCGATTTCTTGATACCTTGTTCATCGGCAAGCTTTATCATCTGGCGCAAGCTGGCAAGTGGGAAGGTGTGAGGCGTTTGTGCCCTCATCAGGCCTTCGCGAGGCATGAAGCCGTCGGCCGAGCGGCCGTCATTCGTCATGAGATAGGCTTCGTGACTTGGCAGAGCGGTTATGGCATTGCCGTGCGTCAGGCAGACGGCGATGTTACGGCTGATAATGTCCTGCGTGATGAGCGGACGAACAGCATCGTGCACAAGGATGACAGCATCGGGGTCTGTCACCTTTTCTGCCAGATATTCTATGCCGTTGCGTGCCGAGGCAAAGCAACTTTCGCCAGCAGGGATGACGCCCTTCAACTTGTCTATCTCTCCGAGTGTGGTCTCTCTGCGCACTATGACTTCCCATTCGGGCAGGCAGACAAGGTAAATCTCGTGTACGAGCGGATGCTGCTGAAAGGCTCGCATGGTGTGGAGCAACACCATCTCGCCGTCTATCTCCATAAACTGCTTCGGGACGACGGCTTGCATGCGTTCGCCTGTCCCTCCCGCCAATATCAAGGCTATGTTGTGGCTCTGCTTCATACGGCACGGAGTCTTTGGTGTAACTTATGGCAGATCGCTTCGTGACGGTGGATTGTGTAGAAGCGCAAGACTTCGAGCACCGTCATTTCGAAGACAAAGTATATCCACGGATGCCCGATGAACATGGAAAGGAAGAGGACTGCAACGCGCGTGTCGAAGGTCAGGATATTGCACAGCGGCATGAGCGGCAGACTTTCCTGGCGGAATTGCTGTCGCACCGGATCGCCTACGGGCAACGTCTCCAACAAAGGACGAAGCCCTTGGAACTCTGGCGTCTGACGTTCCTGTGTACGAATGTATCGTGTGTAGAAGAAGAGATAGAACTTCTCGAACCACTCCTTTCCGTTCCACTGGAGGCTCTCCATTCGCTGTTGCTGTTCGGCGCTTGTGTCGAGCTCGCTGCCTTCCTGACCCAACGTCACCCAAAGATGGACGTTGCGATAGTAGTCGGCAATGCCGCACTGGCGAGAATGGCAATAGAAGCCAGCCCAAAGGATGATGAGGAAAATCCAAATGCCCCAGACAGGATAGAGCCTTACGGCAATGCCGATGTAGATGCAGATGAACCAGAACTCGCCGCCAAAGCCGTCGAGCACACGGCCGATGAGCGTCTTCTGTCCCGTCATGCGAGCCAGTTGCCCGTCGGCACAGTCGTACCAGTTCGCCCAGACAAGTAGCAACATGCCGATGATGTTGTACCGGAGGTCATCGTAGGCAAAGAAGATGGCAGAAGCCGCCCCGATGACGATGCTCATCAACGTAACGGCAATGGGATGGACGTGCAGCCAACGGAAGAACAAGGCCCAAAGATAGCCAGGCGTTCGGGTGACGTAGAGTTCGAAATTGCCCTCTATGTCACGCGACTTCATTGTGGCAAGGACACGCTCCCTTAAACTCATTCGAATGTCATTTGTCCGAAGAACTCAGGACGATGGAAGTCCGGCGTCTCGGTCTTGATGGGGTTCCAACTGATGAAATGCGGCACGGGCAAGCCATCGCCGCACTTATAGGCATTGCCTGAAGCCTTCAGGCCGTCAAAACTTTCCAACTTATGCTTAAAGAATGTCGTGACGGGCACACGGAGTGCAACTTCCCACTTGGTAGGCTCAGGGCGAGTGTCGAAAGGCTCTGTTCCAAGCGAAGCCCAACGCTCGACGCCCTGCATGACTGACGTAGGCGCAGGCTGACGCTCATTGCGATCCTTGCCGACTGCAACGATGAGCTTGCCCACACAGTTACATTCTATATTATAATAGAGGCCATCGGCAACTGGCATACAAAAGAACTCCACGCAGGAATCCTCCCAGATGTGCTCGTGGTCCTGATGCGACACGGCCCGCACGCTCTGCTCCTCCACGCGGTAATGCAGCAGAAGGGCATCGCCAGTATGGGCGGCAGCGAACTCCACTTTGGGCTTGTATGGGAAAGACTCTGGCCAATTGACATTGTCGATGGAAGTATAGGCAAAGCCTGCTGCCTGCATGGCAGAAGGTATGTCGGCTACTGAAGTAATAGCATGATTTAGTTTAGGAATAAAGAGTGTTTGCATGGTGTTACTTGGATTTTTCTTCGGTTTGTTCTTCTGTCTCGTCTTCTCCCTCACTGTCTTTGTTCTTCTTTGCAGATTTCTGTCGTTGGGCTCGGACAGAATACTTGCGTTGTTTTGGCTTTGAATCTTCATCTTCAGCCTCTACCTCCTCGGGCTTTGTTTCCTCTTGTTCCTTGTCAGTTTTCTGCTCATCCATTTCCTTGGCCTTGGCCTTAGCCTTGGCCTCCGATTCTTTGGCCCGCTGTTCGGCTTCCTTGGCTTTTGCCTCAGCATCCTTCACCGCTGCCTTCACCGCAGCCTCCTTTTCTTTTTCCTTCCTTTCGGCGGCTTTTTCGCGCTCCTCTTCCTCCTTCTCCAAGTCTTCTTCGGTCTTTTCTTCATTTACCTTGCCCTTGGCAGATGACTTTGCACCTTTAGAGGTTTTAGGGTCTTTAGAGTCTTTAAGGTCTTTAAGGTCTTTAGAGTCCTTAGAGTCCTTAAGGTCTTTAGGGACTATTGGGACTATTGGGTCTTTTCCCTCTTCTTTAGCGGCTTCGGGAGAGTTCTCCTTGTTCTTTTCTTGAGCCTTTTGTTCGGCTTTCTTTTCCTTTGCACGCTCGGACTGCTTCTTTGCAGAGGCCTTTAGCTGTTCTTTCTCTCGTGCCTTGGCTTCTTTTGCATGCTGCTTCTTTTCTGCTTCGGCAGCCTTCTCGGCAGCTTTCTTTTCAGCGGCTTTCTGCTTTATTTCGCGTTCTTTAGCGGCTTTCGCTTCCTTGGCAGCTTTAATCTTGGCATCGACATCGCCCTGAAGTT
>CAMKTM010000152.1 GCA_946415695.1 uncultured Prevotellaceae bacterium
ACGACCAGTTCGAGATGCCGCAGCTTGAGGCGTTCGACAAGATTATACTCTCCCCCGGTCCGGGCATCCCGAGCGAAGCGGGACTGCTGCTCGACGTCATCAAGACCTATGCAGGCCGCAAGCCCATCCTCGGCGTGTGTCTCGGCCATCAGGCCATCGGCGAAGTCTTCGGAGGAAAGCTCACCAACCTCCAAGACGTCTATCATGGTGTGGCAACGCCCGTCACCGTGACGGCCGACGACTACCTCTTCGAGGGCCTCGGCAGCACGTTCGAAGTGGGCCGCTACCACTCGTGGGTGGTCGATACGAAAGGCTTCCCCGACTGCCTCGAAGTGACGAGCGTCAGCCCGGAGGGTTTCATCATGTCGCTCAGACATCGCGAGTACGACATCCGCGGCATTCAGTATCACCCCGAAAGCGTGCTTACGCCAGGCGGGAAGACAATAATAAAGAACTGGCTAGAGACCCCCTACCCCCCCTTAGGGGGAACAAAAAATGTTCAATGTTCAATATTCAATGTTCAATGATATGAAGCAGTATCTACAACGACTCATTGCCGGCGAGACACTTTCGCGGCAAGACACACATAATATATTAGTAGGCGTCACCCGTCAGGCCTATCCGCCCGAACAGATTGCGGCTTTGCTGATGGCGATGCAGACACGCGGCGCAACGGTGGACGAAATGCTCGGTTTCCGAGATGGCTTGCTCGAGACGGGCAAACACATCAACCTCGACGACTTCGACACGCTGGACATCGTGGGCACAGGGGGCGACGGGAAGAACACTTTCAACATCAGCACCTGCGCTTGCTTCGTGGTGGCCGGAGCGGGATTCAAAGTCTCGAAGCACGGCAACGGCGCAAGCACGAGCGTGAGCGGCGCAAGCAATGTCCTCGCGGCCCATGGCGTGAAGTTCACAGACGACGAGGGCCAGCTCCGTCGCTCCATAGAGAAAGCCGGCATCTGCTACCTCCACGCGCCCCTCTTCGCCAACGCCATGAAGTTCATCGGCCCGGTGCGTAAGGCGTTGGCCGTGCCGACGTGCTTCAACTTGCTTGGCCCCTTCATCAATCCCTGCATGCCGAAGAACTCGCTCCACGGCACCGCAACACCCACCCAACTGCGCCTCTACACCAGCATGCACCAGCGCATCGGCGACAACTACGGCGTGGTCACGAGCTACGACGGCTACGACGAAATCTCGCTCACCAGCGGTTTCAAGTTCGTGACGCGGCATTTCGAGAAGGTCTATACGCCCATCGAGATGGGACTCTCCTATGTAAAACCGGAGGACATCTACGGCGGAGCGACTGCCGAAGAAGCCCGCAACATCTTCGACAACGTGCTGGCGAACAAGGCGACACGTGCTCAGACGGACGTCGTCGTAGCCAACGCCGCCTGCGGAATCAGTCTGATGAACCCGAATCTCCCCATCTCGGACACCGTCGCCATGGCCCGCGAGAGCATCGAAAGCGGCAAGGCTTTGCAATGCCTGAAGGCGTTCATCGAGATTAACTCATAAAGAAAGAGGTTAGAGGTTAGGGGTTAGAGGTTAGAGAATACCACCTTCCACCACATTCCTCTTACCACTAACCTCTCACCACTAACCACAAAATAACAAATGAAAGACATTCTTGAAGAAATCGTCGCCTACAAGCGCATCGAAGTTGCCGCACAGAAGGAGCAGACGCCGCCGCGGGAACTCTATGCCGAGGTGGAGCGAATAATGGCAGAAGGCGTGGAGAAACGCAGTCTGAGCCAAGCTTTGACGGAGAACGACTACGGCATCATCGCCGAATTCAAGCGCAAAAGTCCGTCGAAAGGATGGATTAAAGAAGACGGCAAGCCGGAGGAGATTCCCCTCGCCTACGAGCAGAACGGCGCCGCAGCCCTCAGCATCCTGACCGACGAGAAGTACTTCGGCGGCTCGCTCGACTTCATAAGGAAGGCACGGCCGCACGTCGGGATTCCCATTCTCCGCAAGGACTTCATCATAGACGAATACCAGCTTTTCCAGGCACGACACGCCGGAGCGGATGCCGTACTGCTCATCGCTGCCGACCTCAGCAAGGAGGAAGTTCGCTCGCTCACAGCCCTTGCTCACGATTTGGCACTCGAAGTCCTGCTGGAACTCCATTCAGAGCACGAGTTGGACTATGCCGACCTGCCCGTTGATGTACTTGGTGTGAACAACCGCAACCTGGGAACCTTCGTCACAGACGTGCAGAACTCGTTCCGATTGGCAGGCCGTCTGCCCGAGGACCGCGTGCTGGTCAGCGAGAGCGGCATCGCAGGTCCGGGCGTCATCCGCTTGCTTCGCGAGGCCGGCTACAGGGGCTTCCTCATCGGAGAAAGCTTCATGAAGACCGACGATCCAGGCCGTGCGCTTAAAGAATTCATTAAGGAAATGGCTTCGTAATAACGAAATAACGTCATAACGAAATAACGAAACAATGATAATCAAAGTTTGTGGCATGCGGGATGCCGAGAACATCCGCGAGGTGGAGCGCTTGGGCATCGACATGATGGGCTTCATCTGCTGGCCGAAGTCGCCGCGATATGTGCGCGAAGTGCCTGCCTATCTGCCTGATTGTCCGCGCGTCGGCGTCTTCGTCAACCCGTCGCTCGACTATGTTTTGGAGCGCACGAAAGCATTCGGCTTCAACTTCATCCAGCTTCACGGCACGGAGTCGCCCGAGTTTTGCAAGGCAGTTCGTGAGAAGACAGGCTGCAAGATTATCAAAGCAATCAGCCTCCCCCGTCCCCTCCACAGGAGGGGGGAACGGTCGAAAGCCTGCGACATCGATGGCTTAGACACAGACGAAGAACTGCAGCGGCTGTTCCCCCCTCCTTTGGAGGGGTTGGGGGAGGCCTTTCTTCTCTTTGACACCAAGTGCACGACCATCGGCGGCAGCGGCCAGAAGTTCAACTGGGAAATCCTCCGACGCTATCGTGGTCCCCTGCCCTTCCTGCTTTCGGGGGGCATAGGGCCAGACGATGCCGAAAGGCTCACCCTGTTTCATCATGACAAATGTATCGGCCTTGACATCAACTCCCGCTTCGAAGTGGAGCCGGGCATCAAGGATATAGAGGCAATTGAAAATTTCATAAGCACCATAAGACGACATGAATCGCATTAACAAGGTATTTCGTGAGAAAAGCAAAGGCTTGCTCTCGCTCTATTTTTGTGCTGGACATCCGACTCTCGACAGCACGGCCGACATCATCAAGACAATGGAAAACAGGGGCATAGACTTCATCGAAGTGGGCATTCCCTTCAGCGACCCGATGGCCGACGGCCCGGTCATTCAGGACGCAGCCACTAAGGCGTTGCGCAACGGCATGAGCCTCCAGAAGCTCTTCGCCCAGCTGGAACCGCTCCGAAAACAGGGCGTCAGGCTTCCCCTCATACTTATGGGCTACATGAATCCCATTTACCACATGGGCTACGAGGCTTTCTTCCGGCGTTGCAAGGAAGTGGATGTAGACGGGGTTATCATTCCGGATCTGCCGTTCAAGGACTATATGGACGAGGTGAAACCCATAGCCGACCGCTTCGATATTAGGGTCATCATGCTCATCACGCCCGAGACGAGCGACGAACGCATACGCTTCATCGACGAGAACACCGACGGCTTCATCTACATGGTGAGTTCGGCAGCCACGACCGGAGCGCAGAAGGAGTTCGACGAGGCCAAGCAGGCTTACTTCGCACGCATCGACAAGATGCAGCTCAAGCACCCCCGCATGATCGGTTTCGGCATTAGTAATCGGCAGACTTTGCAGAGCGCTCAGGCCAACGCAGCAGGCGCCATCATCGGCAGCAAGTTCGTAACTCTGCTTGACAAGTTCGGGTCTCCGAAGCCTGCCATTGAGGCACTTTTCAAAGCATTGGAAGAGTAAAGCGAAGGCAGGGAAGCGTCCTCTCTAAAACTCTGCGGTGACGTCCTTGCCTTTAACCATTGCCGGATTGCCGCAGATAAAAAGCTTTTCCTCTCCGTCTTCTCTGTAGTCGGAAGAGCAGACAGCGCCACTGCCGACAACCGAACGCGGTGGGATGACTGTGCCCTTCAGCAGAATGGTTCTGAAGCCCAAGTACACGCCTTCGCCTATCACTACTTCTCCCAGCTTTGGCTTCGCTTTTCCCGAGGAAACGATTTGGTGAACGGAACTGTCGCAAACATACATCTCTCCTGCAAACACGCCATTGCCAATGCTGACATGATGGGAGCAATGGATCTGAGTGTCGCGCCCCAAATATATGTTTGCGCCCATTTCGAGCAGAGCGCCCTCATCGATGACGATGCAGGTGTCGGGCCCTACATGCAGGGAACCACCCACTTGCCATGTGCCCTGGATGTTCAGCTCTGCCCTGCCGCAGGCCTGCGTGTAGTCCTCGTGTTCTGAATTGATGACTACCGTGTTTCGGGTGGCATCCTTGGGAAGCACAATTTTCCCTTGAAGCGACAACTTTAGAGGGCCATACACCTTAACAGGCATACGCGCCACAGCCTTCCAGCCTCCGGCATTATAGTTGAGACGTATGGTAGCCCGCCAGTTTGTGCGTAGTATCGTGCGAAGTTTCATGCTGCACTGTTTCAAAATCGATACAAAGGTACGAAAAATTATTCATAATTCTACGTGCGGCCGGAAATTCTTCCATATTCATCATTCATTATTCATTTTTTTCGTATCTTTGTGCCAATAATTCTTCATTTTTACAGATGAAAGTCCTTTTCATAGGTGATGCCAGCAATGCCCGTTATACCCTGGCAAAAGGTCTGCGCGAGCTTGGCCACGAGGCTTTGGTCATTGGCACAGGCGGCGGATGGCGGCACATGCACGTGGATATATGCTTAGAGCGGGGCGCAGGCAGGTGGGGAGCCGTGGTCTATCTGTTGCGATGGCTTCTTCTCTTGCCGAAGCTCAGGGGGTACGACATCGTGGATTTCAACGGGCAGTTCATGATGGCATTCAAGCCCTGGCTGAAGCGTCGCTTCTACGATTATCTGCGCAAGCACAACAAATACACCATCACCACTTCACTCGGCATCGGCCACTACTACGTGAAAGGGTGCGTCGAAGCAAAACTTTTCAGGAACAGCGACTTCAACATCGGGGACAAGCCACGCACGAACGCCTTTGCCGTAGAGATGGAAGACGAATGGCTCCGGCTGCCCGAAGTGGTCAAGTTCAGCCGGCACATGGCAGCGACCAGCCACTTGCTCGTCGGCACAGGCTACGAGTATTGGGCAAGCCTCAATCACTACTTCCCCGAAAAGACCTGCTTCGTGCCCCTGCCGATAGACCTGCCAGAGAAGCCTGTTGAAGTTCGGGAGACGAAGAGACTGGTACGCTTCTTCATCGGCATACAAAAAGAGCGCAACGAAGAGAAAGGCACCGACATACTTTGGCCCGTGCTGCAGAAACTTAAGAACGATTATCCCGACGGGGTAATCATCAACAAAGCGGAGAATGTGCCATACGACGAGTATTGCCGGATGATGGCAGACAGCGACATCCTCATCGACCAACTTTACACCTGTTATGCCATGAATGCGCTGAAAGCCATGACGATGGGAATTGTAGCCGCCACAGTAGCCATTCCCGAGGCATACGAACTGCTCGGGGAAAAAGAAATGTTCCCCATGATAGACTTGCCATGCGATGCAGAAGGCATATACCGGCAGCTGGAACAATACGTGCTGTATCCCGAGAAACTGGACAAAGCCAAACGGCAGTCCTTGGATTTTGTGAACAAGCACCACCATTATATAAAAGTGGCGCAACGCTACACTTCGCTGCTCGACGTACTGGAGTCGCAGCACAAACCCTAACCTTTTTCCTTCATTATCATAATAGGAGTTTCGGATGAATAGCAATTGTCAGGGGCTTGGAAATGCCACGATGCGCAAAAAGCCTGGAAGGCTTAAAATGCAAACTGGATTTACTCAGTAGCAAAGCAGTCAGACCGACTTCCACGGATAGCATGGTTCTAAGTTTCGGAGGTTCCGTCATGTTGATACAGCGTGTTGTCAATAATGCTTAACCTTTATGACAATAATGCTTAACCTTTATGACAATAATGCTTAACCTTTATGACAATAATGCTTAACCTTTATGGAGATATTTTTTTATTGGTGTCCGGGGAAGTTATTTCATTATCACAAGTTCTATCGCACGTCATCTCCAAAAA
>CAMKTM010000153.1 GCA_946415695.1 uncultured Prevotellaceae bacterium
TGGGCGATGCCGAAACGCTGCGGACCTTCCGCTCCGCCGACATGCAGCGCTATGCCCAGCGCCTTTATCATCCCGAGAGGATGGTGCTCTATGTGCTGGGAAACGTGGACCCGGAAAAAGTGGTCCGTTGGGCGGAGAAAATAAGAGCACGCTCTTATGGCCATAAGAGCACGCCTTTATTGCAAGAAGAGCACGCTCTTATTCCCAATGACCCGTGCGACGGTTCCCGCATCGTCCGTCGGAAGGACACCCACCAGGCGCATGTCGTCATCGGAGCACAGGCTTTCGGTGCCACCGACCCGCGCCACTTGTACCTCTACTTCCTCAGCAACATGCTGGGCGGGCCGGCCATGAGCAGCCGCCTGAACCTCGCTCTTCGCGAACGCAACGGACTGGTCTATACCGTGGAAAGCAACAGTGTCAGCTATACCGACACGGGCGTCTGGTCGGTCTATTACGGCTGCGACGAAGGCGACCGCGCCCGCTGCCGCCGTCTCGTCCTCCGCGAGCTGGACAAGCTGACGCAGCATCCCCTTTCCCAGCGCACCCTCGATGCCGCCCGCCGCCAACTGAAGGGCCAGACGGGCATCTCCTACGACAACTTCGAGAACGTGGCCATCGGCATGGCGAAACGCTTCCTTCACTACGGCAAAACACTCTCCCGCCAGGCTCTCTTCGAACGCCTCGACGCCATCACGACCGAAGATCTGCTCACGACAGCTCAGACCGTCTTCTCTCCCGACAGGCTTCTCACCCTCGAATACGTCTGAAAGCATTTCATCCCCCACCATTTTCCGAAAAGCCGAAAAAAGTTTTCAGCAGCACATTGTTAATATCCTTAATGTGCTGAATGCCCTTTGTTTATAGCCTTTTTGCGCAAGTGAACTCAAAAGTGGAAGGGGGTTGTCAACAAGAGAAGTTTGCACACAAGGAAAAAAAAATCAAGAAATGTGTGGGGAATTGTGGGGAAATGTGTATCTTTGCACCGAAAAACAAAAATTGCGATGAGATTCACAGGTAGCATAGATGCCAAGACAGACGAAAAGGGACGCGTTTTCGTGCCCAGCGTCTTCCGCAAAATCCTCCAGAAAGAGGAGGAGGAAGGGCTGGTGCTGCGTCGCGACATCTTCGAGAACTGCCTTGTGCTCTATCCCAAGAGCGTTTGGGACGCTCAGGTTGACGCCGTCAGGGCGCGCACCAATCCCTTCGACCGCCACCAGCGTCAGGGAATGCGTCTCTTTACGGCCGACGCCGAGAACATCACGCTCGACAGCGGCGGGCGTATGCTCATCCCGCGCCGCTACCTGGAACACGCAGGCATCAAGAACGATGTGCGCTTCATCGGCGTGGACGACACAATAGAGATATGGAGCAAGCAGGCAGCCGAAGGACTCCTGAGCAACCCCGACGAAGTGGCAAACATCTTGGAGGACATGATGAAAACTTCTTTCTGACTCGACTCAAAAAGGGAGAGGAAAAAGGACAGATTGTCCCTAAAGGGGAAGGAGGGTAAAATATAACTCAAGTCTCTGAAGTAGATAAGCAGTCAGTAGTAAAGTAGTTCTTCAGCAAGCCTCAGGCGCAGACGGAGAAGCCGAATGTCTTGGCTACTTGCTGCAGGCGGGAAAAGGAAATGACTTAACTGCCAGCGAAGCAATAACTACTTAACTACTCAACTACTTAACTACAATATATAATATATAGTAAGTAATGTACGCGCGAAGTGAGGAATATCATGTGCCGGTGCTGCTCAAGGAAACGGTGGACGGGCTGAACATCAAGCCCGGAGGAATATATGTTGACCTCACGTTCGGAGGCGGAGGGCATAGCCGGGAGATACTCCGAAGGCTGCAAGGCACAGGACATCTCTACAGCTTCGACCAAGACCAGGATGCCCAAAAGAACGCAACCGAGCTGGAGAACAACGAAAACTTCACCTTCATCCGCAGCAACTTCCGCTTCCTCAAGAACTGGATGCTTTATTACAGGCATGAACAGGTGGATGGCATACTGGCGGACCTGGGCGTAAGCAGCCACCACTTCGACGAGGAAAGGCGGGGCTTCAGCTTCCGCTTCGACGCACCCCTCGACATGCGGATGAACCAGCAAGCCAGCCTCACCGCAAGGCGCATCGTCGAAGAGTACAGCGAGGAACAACTGGCCGGCATCCTCTACCTCTACGGCGAACTGAAGAACAGCCGGCGCATCGCTTCGGCCATCGTGGCAGCACGACAGCAAAAACCCGTCACGACCACAACAGAACTGGCCGAAGTGCTGAAACCTCTGATGGGCTATGACCGCGAGAAGAAAGACTTGGCACGCGTCTTCCAAGCACTCCGCATAGAGGTGAACGGCGAAATGGTCGCCCTCAGACAAATGCTTGGCGCTGCCGCAGAACTGCTCAAGCCGGGAGGCAGACTAAGCATCCTCACTTACCATTCCCTCGAAGACCGAATGGCGAAGAACCTCATCAAGGCCGGCAATGCGGAGGGAAAAGTCGAGACAGACATCTTCGGACGCAGCAGTGCGCCCCTCGAGGCAGTCAATCGCAGCGTCATCGTCCCCAGTGAGGAGGAGCAAAACAGCAATCCTCGCAGCCGATCGGCAAAGCTACGCATCGCAGAGAAGAGGACTCCCCTCAAATAGTGAATGAGAAATAGTAAATCGAAAAATGGTTAAAGGCGAGATGGCAGAGATAGAATTTGATAACCTGGAAGAGATGCAGGAAGCACTCACCGAGAAGTCCGAGAGTACGGAGAATACCGAGGACTCCGAAAAGCAGGAGCCCCAGGAGCAAGTCAGCGACAAGGAGAAGCTGATGCGCTCGCTGGTCAGCGACGATGACGAAGTCGATGAACTGACCGCTGCCAACATCCGCCAGATGCTGGACGCAGCCCCCCGTTGGTTCCTCAGCCAGTGGAAAATGATGCTGCTCTGCCTGGCAGGCGTCTTCCTCTACATCACAAACGGCTATCAGGCACAGGTCGAAATGATGAAGGAAACAGAGCTCGAAGCCGAACTCAAGGATTGGCGCTACCGAAGCATCACCCGAGTGAGCGAACTCACGCAACTCTGCCGCCAAAGCCAACTCGAGAAGAAACTCCACGAACAAGGTGACAGCACGCTGACACCCAGCAAAGTTGCACCGTTCATTATCAATGTGAAGAATTAAAGTATTATGCAAACGGGTAAAGATAAAGCTATTAAGCGTTACGTCGTCGTCTTCGTGCTGATGTCTCTTGCCGGATTGTATATCTTGGGCAAGGCGCTCTATACGATGCTGCCTCCGGAAAGCGACTACTGGAAAGCGGTGGGCCTTAACAGCAAGACCGCCAAAATTCCGGCCAATCGCGGCAACATCCTTTCGTGCGACCGCCAGGTGCTTTCAGGCACAGTGCCCAAGTATGCGCTTTACATGGACTTTGCCGTCCACGACCCCGATTCGAGCATCGAGGCAAAGACAAAGGCATTCCGCGACTCGGCATTCCGCGTTGACCTTGACAGCATAGCCCAGGGGCTGGCACGCATCTTCCCCGACCGCGATGCAGACTGGTTCCGTCAGCGTTTGCTTCAAGGCAAGGCACGTGGCAAGTACTCTTGGCGCATCTATCCGAAGTTGGCTACCTACGTACAGTACCGTGCCTGCAAGGAGTTACCTTTCTTGCGTGAAAGTATGTATCGCAGCGGTTTCCATGCCGACGAGATGCTGCTTCGCCTCAAACCGTACGGCGGCTTGGCAAGCAGAACGATAGGTGAGCTCTACAACGACACCAGCAGCCAGCCCAAATGCGGACTGGAACTGAGCTTCGACAGCATCCTGCGCGGCAAGCCAGGCTCAAAGCATTTCATCACGGTGCGCAATCGCCTGGTGCCTGTCATTGACACGCAAGCCGAGAACGGCCATGATTTGCTGACCACTATCGACATCAACATACAGGACTTTGCCGACCGCACTCTCCGCAGCAAACTGAAGGAAGAGCTTGTGAACGGCGAGGTTGGGGTCGCAGTGGTGATGGAAGTCAAGACCGGCGACGTGAAAGCCATCGTCAACCTTACTCGTGGTGAGGACGGCGAGTACTACGAGATGAAGAACAACGCGGTGAGCGATTTGTGGGAACCCGGTTCTACGTTCAAGACGGCCAGCATCATGGTGGCGCTCGAGGACGGCAAGATTACGCTGAACAAGACGGTGGACTGTGCTCCGGGCATCGTCAATATGCATGGACGCAAGATGAAGGATCACAACTGGCACAGAGGTGGTTATGGTGTGCTCAAGGTTGAAGACATTCTTGGGCAGAGCAGTAACATTGGCGTGAGCACTATCATCGATGAGGCTTACCGCGACAATCCTTCCGCCTACGTTGACGGTTTGCACCGTGAGGGCGTCGGCATTCCCCTGAATCTTCCCTTTGTGGGCAGGGGCGAACCATACGTGCCGCATCCGAAGGACAAGAACCGTTATTGGAGTAAGCCCGACCTGCCCTGGATGAGCATTGGCTACGTCACGATGCTGCCGCCTATCAGTACGCTTACTTTCTACAATGCCATTGCCAACGGCGGGAAGATGGTGAAGCCGCGCTTCGTGAAGGCTGAGCTCAAGGACGGCATGGTGCTGCGTGAGTTCCCGACGGAGGTCATCAAGGAGCGTATATGCAAGCCGTCCACGCTTCGCGACATTCAGTACTGCCTGGAACACGTTGTCAGCGGCGGCCTGGGCAAGAAGGCGGGCAATGGCGGCAAGCTCTTCAAGGTGAGCGGCAAGACGGGTACGGCGCAGTTCAGCGAGAACGGTTCATACGCCGGACGCAAGTATATGATCAGCTTCTGCGGCTATTTTCCCAGCGACGACCCCAAGTACAGTTGCATCGTGTGCATCCGGAAGAAAGGCTTGCCGGCTTCGGGCGGCGGCCAGTGCGGTCCCGTCTTCCGCGAGATTTCGGAGTACATCATGTCGCGCGACTCGATGCAAAGTGCCGCTTTGGCAGCCGACACGAACTCCGTCTTTGTTCCCGAGGCGACCAAGGGCAGCAGGCATCGCGCCGAAGCCGTCGTGGAGGGCATGGGGCTGTCGAAGAAGCAAGTTAGCATGACGGAGGCCGACAGCATGGCTTGGAACAAGGTGCCCGACGTTGCGGGCATGGGCGTCAAGGATGCCGTCTTTGCTCTGCAGAAGCGAGGCTTGAAGGTCCGCATCAACGGCTGCGGAGAGATTGTCAGGCAGGACATCCCTGCCGGCTCTCTTGCCAGCAAGGGCAAAACCATCACTCTGACCGCCTCGCCAAAGAAGTTTTGAATAATCTGAAAAGCTCTGATAACTATGAAACTCCAACAACTGATATGCGATTGCAAGCCGCAGGAAATGGCTGGCAGCATCGACAGGGAAGTGACTGGCATCGAGATTGACAGTCGCCGCATCAAGGCTGGCAATGTCTTTGTCGCCATGCGCGGCACGCAGGTTGACGGACATTCTTTCGTCGGGAAGGCCATCGAGATGGGTGCCACGGTGATTGTCTGCGAACAGTTGCCCGAAGTGCTCAAGGAAGATGTCACGTATCTTGTCTATCCCAGCACGGAGGATGTCGTGGGCCTTCTTGCTACGCACTTCTTCGGAGACCCGACGCGGCGGATGCACCTCATCGGCGTGACCGGCACGAACGGCAAGACGACCATCGCCACCGTGCTCTACAATATCTTCCGCCAGCTTGGCTACAAGTGCGGCCTGTGCAGCACGGTGTGCAACTACATCGACGGTGTGGCAGTTCCCACGGAAGTGACCACGCCCGACCCCATCACCCTGAACCGTCTGCTCGGGCAGATGGCGGACGAGGGCTGTGCTTACGCCTTCATGGAGGTCAGCTCGCACAGTGTCAGCCAGAAGCGCATCGGAGGGCTCTCGTTCAGCGGCGGCATCTTCACCAACCTCACGCGCGACCACCTCGACTATCACGGCACGTTCGAGAACTACCGCGACGCCAAGAAAGGTTTCTTCGATGCTTTGCCTGCCGACGCCTTCGCCATCATCAATGCCGACGACCGCAACGGCATGGTCATGGTGCAGAACTGCAAGGCGAAGGTCAAGA
>CAMKTM010000154.1 GCA_946415695.1 uncultured Prevotellaceae bacterium
ACGCCGCTGAACAGACCCTCTTCCCAACCCTTCCCCCTCATGGGGAAGGGCTTTTCTCCCTCCCCCTAAAGGGGGCCAGGGGGTCTTGGAGTTAGAGGGGTCTTTTGTGTCTTTACACTATGGGGAGTTACTTTGTGTCTTTGTGATTTTGTGCTTGATTATTTTTACCTTTTTACTTTTTCACTTTTTCTTCAAATGGCACCTCGGCGGCCGTCTTTTTGCCCTGTTCTAATAGAAATCCCAGATTTGAAACACATTTTTTCCATTCCGACACATCTCTTTTGCCGACTCTCGGTATTTTTGCAGGCGAAACACGAAAGTTGACAGTTGAAAATTGATAGTTGAAAGGCTATGCCCAAATAACTATGAATTATGGATAATGAATTGAAGACAGACAACTGGCGCTTGGGGGAACTTGTCAGCCCTAAGTGGAACTGCGAACTGATAAAGAAGGATGGTAAGAAGTCATACGCATACTATGCCGTTTCGGGTTATATTTGTGTGCGCGAGGCGACCGACGGGCAGTGCGGCATCCTGTTGAAGGTTCTGGGTAAGACTTCCAAGAAGTACATCATGTTCGTGAACGGGGAACCGTTCTGCAAGGACGAAAGGGAAAATCTCTTCAAGGGCATGCGTTACTACAGCTACCCGTTCCCTACAGCGAGCGCCCTGAAGGAAGTGCTGGAGATTGTCGGCTCGGACGAAGTCCTCAAGGAGAGGCTCAAGGCAGAGTCGATGTCCTTCAACCCTCTTTCGTCTTTCTGGATTCGCGAGACCGCAGGCAGTTTCCTTACCAAGAAGCCGCAATACTACGATGCCACTTCCGGCCTGCTCTGCAAGGCAACGGACGACACCCCGCACTACCGCCTGACGATAGCCTACTTCAACAAGAACAAATAATTTCATTGGTGTCTGGCAAATTCGGCCTGCGCCTGAGGCTTTAGCCGAAGAACCAAAGGTCGACGGCCGAAGGGAAAGTCAAAGGCCAGAAAGCTGTCTGCCCCTTTGGGGAGTATTTACCGGACGGCAATAGAACAAATGTCAAAATGCAACTAAACCGAACAAAACACTTTCCTTCTATCACTTTCCGAAGCATCAAAAAAGATTGCGAAACGCGCCGAAATTGCCAACGAAGCACGGGTCGATTTCAAACGAGGCGTGCCTTGTTGAGCAACGAAGCACGCCTCGTTTGATTTTTCGCCTGCGGAGATTCACTGTCGGAACTGGCCGGATTTGGCAGAAAAGCAGGCTGTTTTGCTATCTCTGCTTGGCAAAATAGTTTTTTCTGCACGATTTTCGGGTTTGCAACACGCTCATTATCAGCCGAAAGCGTTCTGAGCAAAGATAATCCCCTCGGGGCTGAAAAGTGCCACCGAGGGGAATTTAAGCGATTCTCGCGCATCGCCACAAAATGCAAGTGTTAGCAAAAACGGCATTTCGAAAGCAAAATGTCAAATGAGAAAAAGTATTGTTGTCCGGAGAAATTATTTCATCATAACCTACACCCTTGATTACATCGGCATTTTGAATGAATAGCTATTCTCTGGGGCTTGGAAATGCAACAATGTGCAAAAAGCCTGGAAGGCTTTACTTTTATAAACGCGGAAACCTTGTCCCAACACTATCTGCAAGCCTGCCAACATGAGAAGCAGGGCTGCGAGAATGCTTTTCGCTTTCATTTTGCTTTTTATTTTTGATTGGGTTAATGATTGACTATGACTTAATCTCTCGTTTGGCCGTTGCCATTGATGAGCCACTTGTAGGTGGTCATCTCTTCGAGAGCCATGGGGCCGCGAGGGCCGAGCTTCTGGGTAGAGATGCCTATCTCGGCACCGAGGCCGAACTGCGCTCCGTCGGTGAAGCTGGTGGGAGCATTGACATAGACGCAGGCGGCATCGACCATCTGCTGGAAGCGACGAGCCGTCTGCTCGTTTTCCGTGATGATGCACTCGCTGTGGCCTGAGCCGTAGCGGGCGATGTGAGCCAAGGCTTCGTCGAGGCTGTCAACAACTTTGAGGGAGAGTTTGTAGTCCATCCACTCTGTTCCCATCGAAGCCTCGTCGGTCACTATCTCTACCCTTGAGCATTGACCATTGACCATTGAGCATTGACCATTGACGTTACCCTCCATCGGGGCGAGCAAGGCAGGAATGTCGGCAGCACGGTCGCGGTGGACGAGGAGGCAATCGAGGGCGTTGCAGACGCTGACGCGACGCATCTTGGCATTCTTGATGATGCGCTGACCTTTCTCGAGGTCGCCGTCCTTGTCGAAATAGGCATGCACGACGCCTGCTCCCGTCTCGATGACCGGCACACGGGCATTGTCGCGGACAAAGTCGATGAGCTTCCTGCCGCCTCGGGGAATGACGAGGTCAACGTAGCCCACAGCGCCCAGCAGCTCTGCTGTGGCCTCGTGGGTAGGAGGCAACAAGGTTAGAGCAGACCCTCCCCATCCCTCCCTTAAAGGGAGGGAGTTGACTGCGTTGAGCGATTGTTTCTCCCCCTTTAAGGGGGAGTCAGAGGGGGTCTTTAGCACCTCGTGAATGAGGGCAACGATGGCTTCGTTGCTGTGCTGGGCGTTACGGCTGCCCTTCAGGATGCAGGCGTTGCCACTCTTGAAGCAGAGCGAGAAGACATCGAAGCAGACGTTGGGACGAGCCTCGAAGATGACACCTATCACGCCGAAGGGTACACTGATGCGACGCAGGTAAAGACCGTTGGCAAGCGTCCGTTCCTTCGTGATGATGTCAAGAGGCGACGGCAAAGTGGCCACATTGCGGATGTCAGCGGCAATGCCCGCTATACGTTCCTTTGTGAGCAACAAGCGGTCGTAGAGAGGGTCGCTTGGTTCAAGCTTTTGCAAGTCGAGAGCATTTGCTGCAAGCAGTTTGGCTGCCTCTGCTTCAGCACGATCTGCAATCTTTCGGAGCACTTCGTTGCGTTGCTCGTCTGTCAGAAGCAACAGCGCTCTGCTTGCTTCCTTTATTTGTCTAAAGTCCATTCCGTGTGTACTGTTTCCTTTGGTCGTTCTGTCAAGTCTATCAATATGTTATCCCTGTTGCCGTTGGCGATGATGACCTTGATGCCTGCCGCAGCCACGTTGCTTGCCGTCTTGTACTTCGAGGTCATTCCGCCCCGGCCGGCACTGCTCTTCTCTGTCTGGATGTAGCGCGAGAGGTCGTCGCCGGGCTTTATGCTGCGAATCACCTCGCTGCCTGGCTCTGAGGGGTTGCCGTTGTAGAGGCCATCGACACCCGTCAGCAGGACGAGCGTCTCGGCCCCTATCATCTTGGCAATGAGGCCGGAGAGTTCATCGTTGTCGGTAAACATGAGTTCCTCGATGCTCACCGTGTCGTTCTCGTTGACGATGGGCAGGACGCCGTTCTCGAGCATCACCTCCATGCAGGCACGCTGGTTCTGATAGGAGCGCTCACTCTGGAAGTTCTCCTTCGTCGTAAGCACCTGTCCGATATGGATGTTGTACTCGCGGAAGAGGTCGTAATAGAGGTTGATGAGCTTCACCTGCCCCATTGCCGAGAAGAGCTGACGCTGTTCGACGGAGTCGAGCATGTGGTCAACCTGCAGTTCCTTCCTTCCGCAAGCCACGGCACCGCTCGTGACGAGCACAACGTCATAGTTCTGCTCGCGCAGCCAGACAATCTGATCCACGAGCGAGGACATGCGGGTAATGTCGAGCTTGCCTCGGTCTGTGGTAAGGACATTGCTGCCCACTTTCACTACAATTCTTCTTTTCACCTTTTTACCTTTTTACCTTTTTATCTTTTCAACTTTTCATTTCAGTCCTGCTTTGAGACAACGGATTACTGCCGAGTTGAAGGCGGCATGGTCGAGTTCGTTCAGTCCCTTGATGGTGATGCCGCCGGGCGTTGTCACTTTGTCGATGGCAGCTTCGGGATGCAGTCCTGTCTCGCGGAGCAACGCGACGGCTCCCTGCATGGTCTGCATGGCTATCTGCTTTGCCTCGTCGGGATAGAAACCCATCTCAACGCCGCCCTCCATCATGGCTCGGAGGAAACGCATCACGTAGGCGATGCCGCAACCAGCCATCATCATGCCGGCATCCATCAGTCTTTGCGGGACAACACGGCATTGCCCTACCCTACCGAAGAGTTCTGCCGCTGCCGTTGCCTGCGGAGCTTCTTCCACGAAGGTCATGCTCTGGCCGTATTCGGCTGCGATGTTGGGCATGACATAGACGTCGATGCGCTCGTGGCGGACGCCAGCGGCAACGGAGACGATGAGTTTGTCCTTCAGTACCGGCATAATCTCCTCTATAACCTGCTGAATGAGCCAGGGCTTGACGGCAAGCACCACGACATCAGCACCGCTGGCGGCCTCTTTGTTGTCGAGCGTTACGCTAATGCCTGGACAAGCCTCGGCGAGGCGGTCGAGCGTCCGTTGCGTGTGAGCAGTAACAGCCAGATTGGCCGCCAAGCCAGCCTTTGTCCAGCCTTTGACAAGGGCGCCGCCCATGTTGCCGGCACCTATGATTGCTATCCTGTTATAATTCATAATTCACAATTCATAATTCATAATTAAGGGCGGCAGCAAATTATTCACTATTCGCCTTTACGTTAGTGCCGCCTTCAGTTTATCTACGAAGCTGTCGGCTTCGGCTTTGGTCAGGCACAGAGGCGGCAGCAGGCGGAGCACGTTTGTCCCAGAGCAACCGGTGAAGCAATGCTGTTCCTTGACCAGTCGCTGCCGCGGTTCTTTGTAGGGGATGTCCAGTTCGATGCCAATCATCAAGCCCTCGCCGCGCACTTCCACCACATGAGGCAGCCCGGCCGAGCGCAAGGTTTCCATGAGATAAGCGCCCACCTCGGCCGCATTCTCCACGAGGTGCTCCTGCTCCATGATGTCGAGGACGGCGATGGCTCCGGCACAAGCCAAGTGGTTGCCGCCGAAGGTCGTGCCAAGCTGGCCATAGACGGCCGTGAACTTGGGACTGATGAGCACGCCGCCCATCGGGAAGCCGTTGCAGATGCCCTTGGCTACGGTGATGATGTCGGGACGTACGCCGAGATGCTGATGCGCGAAAAACTTGCCGCTGCGGCCGTAGCCACATTGTATCTCGTCGCAGATGAGCACCGTGTTGTGTTCGTCGCAAAGCTTACGAAGTGCTTGCAGGAAGTCAGCGCTGGCCATGCGGATGCCGCCAACGCCCTGAATGCACTCCACGATGCAGGCACACACATCGCCCTTCTCTATCTCGCGTTCCCACGCATTTATGTCGTTGAGAGGCAGATAGGTGACGTGCCCGTTGGCATTGATTGGCGCGATGATCTTCGGGTTGTTCGTCGCCTCGACGGCCAGAGAGGTGCGGCCGTGGAAGGCTTTCTCCAAGGAGAGGATGCGGGTGCGGCCGTTGTAGAACGACGACAGCTTCAAGGCGTTCTCGTTGGCCTCAGCGCCGCTGTTGATGAGGAAAAGGCTGTAATCCTCGTAGCCGCAAGCCTTGCCGAGCCGTCGCGCCAGTTCCTTCTGCAAGGGGTTCTGCACAGAGTTGCTGTAGAAGCCAAGCATATTCAACTGCTTTGTCATGGCCTCCACATAATGCGGATGGCAATGGCCGACACTGATGACGGCGTGACCGCCATAGAGGTCGAGGTATTCTTGTCCCTCGCAGTCCCAGACGCGGCAGCCCTTGCCACGGGCTATCGTCACGTCCATGAGGGGATAAACATCAAAAAGTTTCATTTCGTTTTCTTTCGTTATGACGTTATAACGTTGTTTCGTTATTACGAATCAAAAGGCAGATGCCTTCAGTCTCAAGCCTTCAGTCTCGTCGAGGCCGAACATGAGGTTCATGTTCTGCACGGCCTGTCCGACGGCTCCCTTCAGGAGGTTGTCGATGCAAGAAATCATCAGGAGCTGGTCATCAAACTTCTCCACATAGACCAGAGCCTTGTTGGTGTTGACCACTTGCTTCATGTCGGGACTCTTCGTGACGAAGTGCGTGAAGGCAGCGTCCCTGT
>CAMKTM010000155.1 GCA_946415695.1 uncultured Prevotellaceae bacterium
GACGTGCGATAGAACTGGTGATAATGAAATAACTTCCCCGGACAGCAATAATTTTGAATGAATAGTTGTTGTCAGGGGCCACCAGAAATGCCACGATGTGCAAAAAGCCTTCCAGGCTTAAAATGCAAACTGGCTTTACTCAGTAGCAAAGCTGTCAGGCCGAATTCTTCGGACAGCATTAGTAGTTTTAAGTTTCGGAGGTTCCGTCATGTTGATACAGCGTGCTGAGCATAATGCTTAACCTTTATGGCAATAATGCTTAACCTTTATGGCAATAATGCTTAACCATTTATTGGAGTCCGGTAATGTCGCTCTGCTCCGCCTGAGCCTGAGGCTTTGACGTAAAAAGGCGGAGCAGACCGAATTCCCCGGACACCAATAAAAAGCTTTTCAAAGAAAAAGCCTTTATAAATTATTTCCTTGAGCGGCAGCGAATCGGATGATGCGGCACAGCATGTCGTTTGCTGCATCGTGACGTTGTAAACGCTTCTACATCGAAGCGGACTACAGGCTATGGGATGAGAGGAGAAATGTGTTGAAGAAATCATTCCTCCGGACGGCAATTATCTGTGAACACATAAAAAGGGCAGCCCACATTTGCGTGAGCTGCCCTTTTTAATTATTTATGTGTCAGTTTATTTTATTTCACCATGACTTTCTTACCGTTCATGATGTTGACACCCTTCTGAATCTTGTTCAGGCGCTGACCAACGATGTTGTAGATGAAGTTGTCTTCGCTTGCGACATTCGGCATTGCGTTGTCAACTCCCTTGATAGCATCGGGATCGTCATCGTCGAACAGGCACGGGTAGCGTGCGATGGTTGATTCCTGTACATCCAGATAAGCCTTACCGGCTGCAATCATACCGGAGGTAGCCTTTATGAAGCTTGCATAGTCGCCTGCGGGTTTGTTCAGGAGATACAAGCCTTCTGCTTGGATGGGTTCGAGTGTACCCTTCAGGTCGTTATCTGTTACAGGTACGAGGTCTTCGGTGAGGTCGAATTTGTATGTGCCGGGCTTGCCTTTCAGCACAACGCCAGTCTTGGCAGGAATGCCACCTGTCAGCTCGGTCATAGCCATATAGGAATCTCTGACTTTACCTGTGTAAACCTTAATGCCATCTTCTTCTTCATCATCTGCGGGGTTGAAGCCGGCCGTACCAAGTTTCTCAACCTGTGGTACGGAGAGAGCCTCGTTCCAGAAGCGGATTTCGGATGTGCTGATGACTTTCTCGTCAACATCATCGTCTGCGAAGAAGAGTGCGCGACCGTTCAGAGTCCAGTGTTGTGCAATCTGTTGAGTGCTTTCACCAACCTTTGCGCCGTCGATGAAGACTTTTGCGTACAGGTTGTCAACTACGAATACAACGCGGTGCCACTGTCCCTGGTTGATTGTGCCATGATAGCCTAAGCCACCTGTGTTGAGGCCAACTGCGCCATCCTTGATGAAGAAGCTTCCGTCGGCTTCATTGTTTTCCTTGTTGGTGTAAAGAACGCTGTAGCTGCTTGTGTCGTCGGACTTGATGTCCATCATAAGGGTATATGATGTGAGTCCAGTCTCAGCAGGTGTCATAACGAAGCTTGCGCCAACGGGAACTGTTACTGCGCCGTTGCCATTAGCAGGGCCTTCGGTTGTTACGATGCCAGTAGAGGCAATGTCGGCAATGGTGACAGTACCCTTCGTGTGGGTTGCGCTCTCGAGGGTAGCTGTGCCGGTGCCTGCAAGCAGGTTGTCAGCATCGTCGAATGTCCAAGTACCGGCAGCTTCGGGAACCTTAATGGCTATGGCAGCGCCGCCACCGTAAGTGCCAAGCTCTGCTACTTGAGATGCGCTCAAAGGAACATCCCAGAAGCGAAGCTCGTCGCATACGACGTCGTTCTCTTCGCCGTCGTTGTCCTGGAAGAAGATAGCGCCCGTGGTCAGCTGCCAGTTATTGGCGTTGGCGTTACCAAATTCAATGACCTTCAAGCCGTCAACATAGATGGAGGGGATATTATCCTCATTCACCACTACGATGCGATACCATGTGTCGAGTGCAATTTCGCCTCCGTAAGAGCCAAGGCCGATTCCTCTTTTCTTTGTGTTCTTGTCGAACCTAGCGAAGATGCTGGCGTCCTTGGACTGGTCGAGAGTGTTCTGGATGAGGGCAGTGAAGTTGCTCAAAGACTCATCGGACTCGAAGTCGGCAGAAATCTTGACATCCATCATCACGGTGTAGTTGGGGAGGACAGTAGTTTCGAGGTTCGTTGCCATTTGCAGCTTGTCGGCAGCAGGAACTGTTGCCTGGCCGTTTTCAAATGTCACGCCTTCGCTTGCTGTCAAGGTTGCTTCGCCTTCGCCATTTGTCGTGTTGTCGTCGAATGTCCAAACACCTATGGGATCCGGAGTTTCGTCATTAGCCTTTTTAACGTCGAAGGGCAGGAAAGCTGTGTCATATCCTTCTGAGCCAATGGAGAGTTCGACGCTTGCGGCATCAATGACTTCCCACTGTGATGCAGGAGCAATGGATTCCCAACCTACAAGGTCGCCAGCGGCACGGCAGTGCAGGCAGGACATTGGCTCGTTTGGATCGGCCTGGAACACACCATAGCCTACAACAGGAATAACGAGCGTGTACTGACCTGCTTCTTCTTCGCCCTTGCCTTTAACGGGCTGGCTCTGTTCTACGACATCGGGGGCAAACTTACCCATCAGACCCAAGGTATAAACTCCGTCGTCTATCTTGGTCAGTTTCACGATATGCTTGCATTCCTTTGCATGGAGATAGTTGCCATACATGTTGCTATCGCTGGGGTCAATGCCCATGTAGGTACCGTAGTTCCTGTTCTTCAGGATATAGAAACCTGTCTCGGGAAGAATGAAGTTGCCGATGTCGTACATTGCATACTCCAAGTTCTCCTTCACGTCCCTGTAGTCTTCGAAGGAGCACTCTGTCTTCATGCTTTCGTCGTAACCGATATCGGCCTTTGCATCGTCAGTAAACGTGAAGTAGCCTTTGGCTTCGAGAGCCGGAGCGATTTCGGAAACGACGTACGATGCGAAGTTCGTGGGAACGTCGAATACTGTGAATGCAGAACCGGAATCGCCCAGGTTGTTGGCGCTGTTCCAGAACTTAACGCTGCCGCCTGTGCCGCCATACTGGTTGATGTAGAGGGTAGTACCGGGAACATTCAGGCAGAAGGAACCGGCGGGTACCGTCGTGTTGGTGGATGGAACAATGTTCCAGATGTGGTAGCCACTGTTGTCATCCATTACGGTTGGGATGCCCTTATCTACTTGGTTAGCATCTGTCCAGCCCAAGCTCATGCCGTTGCCTTCAAGCTTGTTGACAATCTTGAAGCCGTCGTAGCCGTTGCCGATGAATGCCCACTGATAGGAATCCTCGACGAGGCCCAACGTGTTGGCGTTCTGTGTCTGGTATGCGCCATCGCCGTCAATAGCTTCGGTCGTTACGTACCATGTGCCGCGCATTGCCAGATCGTACCAGTGTGCGCTGAAGTAGTCTTCAGAGATCTTGAACGGGCCGGTCCATGTTGCGGTGAACACTGCGTCGGTCTCGAGTTCGGTGATAGTCAAGTTCAGTTCGTCGTATGTGTAGAACGGACGACGGTAGTCAGCGGGCAGTGAGGTGATAGTAGCACCCTCAGAGGTTGGCATCGGGCCGGATTCCCAAAGATCGTTGCCCTGCTCGTCCTTCACAATGTAGTTTACGGTGTAGGAGGGATAGAAGTAGTTCTCGAGCGTTTCCAGTGCGGTGGTGGGATCGAAGTCGTCTGCCTCGATCATGAAGTACTGGTTGCCCGCGTCGGGAGTGCTGTAGCTGTTGATGACGTATCCCAGAGGCGGGTTGCTGTTCGTGTTGATGAAGGAAGCATCTTTATTGAATCTCCAAAGGAAGTAAGGTTCTGCCTTTTCCTCCATAATGATGCCGCATTCGCTGCCATCTTTTTCGCCGAAGAAGTTGTCTTTCAAAGCGCCAGAGGACGTCACGAACTTATCATAATCTACGCTGTAGAGATAGTAAGCTCCGTCGAAGTCAATGATGGCGAACTTGCTGGGCTCTTTGTCGGCTGCTGCATCCAAGGCGTTAGATATCATGTAGTAGCCTTCGGAGGTGACGCCTTCGGTGAGGTATGCGGTGAGGAATGAGCCGCGGTCGCAATGGATGTAGTAGGACTTCTCGTTGCTCAAGTCGGAGAATGAGAGCACCAGACCGGGCTTGTACGAACGGATGATGGTGATGGCGCAGTCTTCGTTGCCGATAGTGCCGTTTATTTCATAGTCATAGTACTTAAGGTTCATGAAATCTGCGGGGATATTCAAGTCGCTGCCTGCTTCCTGAACAATTGCCGTTGATTTAACCAGCGTGACGCCGTCATCTTCATACAGTTCGTATGTGACATTCACGGTGTTCAGAGCGGCCCTCAGAGTAGCATCTACTTCGTTCACATGGTCTGCATCAAGTTGATATACAGTCTTGCGCTCCTGGAAAATGGATATTGCCTCGTCTAAAGCAGCTATTTCCGGGAGAATATAGAACTCAGAGAAGGTGAAGAACACGTGGTCGCCATTCTTTGCGCCATTATTGGTTTCGGTGATAGTGAAGCGAACATATTTGTATGCTGCACCAAGGTCAATGATGTTGGAGATGTAGTCTATGACAGACTCATCGGTTGGCAGACCGGATTTGATGGACTGTACTTCAACGAAGTTTTCTCCGTCGTTGCTGGCAGAAATCACAATCGTGGTGGGACGGTTGTTATTGTTTTGCGAACGTTTCTTGTAGTAGAAGCGGAAGTTCTGAGTAGGTTCGCTAAGCTCAGCCTGCAGATAGTGGTCGGCCTGAGGGTCATATTGACCGGAATGGTAAGAAGAATGGAAGAAAGTGGTATAAACTTCGTCCAACAGAGCTGCATAAGAACCTTCGTTTGGATCTTTGGCATTGCTGGAGTAGTAAGCGCCATCCTTTACCAGGCCTTTTGCCCTCTGTATGGTAGGAATCCAAGTCTGTACCAAGTCGTAGGCTTCTTGCTGTTTTTGAGCGCCGTCGGCATCAAACACAAGATCTAACTCCCAAAGATAGTTGACGTCAAGGGAGTACTCGGCCAGAGGACCATTGTCACCCTGATTGACTGTCCAGAAGGCATCGGCTACAAATTGCCACGAGGGCTCTGTTCCGCCACCGAGGGAGTTTGTGCTACGAACGGCATACTTCCCATCCTTCAAGAAGAATACTTGCGATTCCCAATCAGCGCGCTCATTTGTCGTAGTAGTGAGTTTGCCAAGAGTGAATGCAGCAGAGGAAGTGCCATTGGAATTGGTGAAGCGTGTTCCGCCACCATCGATGTGGAAACCAGTCTCCCACGCTGTACCTGCTTCCGTCACCTTGGTGAAGGCAAAGAAGCCAGCATCAGAGATCTCTCCTGTCAAGGTTCCATCGGCTTTGAGGTAATAGGTCGCGCCTTCCACATCTGTCGTGATGCGATAGACCGCACCATCTTGGATGGCGGCAAGCGCTGCTTCATACGCTAAGGTATCTGCAGTTGCCTTAGGCTCTTCATCGGTCTGAGCATAGGCACTCGACCAACCCATCGTTGTCGCAAATAGCAACAAAAGAGATAGAATTTTTTTCATAATGAGTTGTTTTTGGTTAATAATAAAGGTTAATAAATATAGTTTTCCGCATGACAAAAATACACATTATTTATAATATAGCAAAGAAATCCAGATTTTTTTTATAAAAAAACATAAAAAGGAGCAAGGATGTTCGCTAAAAGCCGTTCGTCAAAACAAATGTTAGCTTTCGAAATTACTTCTTTAGCCTCATGCGAAAGTGAATTTCTCTTCGTTCAGAAAAACACCACGAAAACCAACATGTCGAACAATGTGCCATGGCAAGTTCTTTGCTTGTACATGTAGAAGCAATTGCTTGTACATGTAAAAGCAATTGCAC
>CAMKTM010000156.1 GCA_946415695.1 uncultured Prevotellaceae bacterium
CCCTATCCCCCTTTAGGGGGAATAAAAAACAGCAAATCGTAAATCTTTAAATAATAAATATCGTTATGGCAATCTACAATTCAATTACTGAGCTCATCGGTGGTACGCCGTTGGTTCAGCTCAACACTTTTTCACGGAATCGCAACCTTAAGGCTAACGTCATAGCCAAGGTGGAGTTCTTCAACCCCGGTGGCAGCGTCAAGGATCGCATTGCCCTGAGCATGGTGCTCGATGCCGAGCGGCAGGGCATCCTGAAGCAAGGCGGCACCATCATCGAGCCGACGAGCGGCAATACGGGCGTTGGCCTCTCCCTCGTCGGTGCGGTAAGAGGCTACAAAGTCATCCTGACGATGCCCGAGACGATGAGTATCGAGCGCCGCAAGTTGGCTCAGGCTTATGGCACCGAAATTGTCCTTACGCCTGGCAGCGAAGGCATGAAGGGTGCCATCCGCAAGGCTGAGGAGCTGCGCGACAGTACGCCCGGAGCCGTCATCCTTCAGCAGTTCGAGAACCCAGCCAATCCTGCCATCCATGTCAAGACGACCGGCGAGGAGATATGGCGCGACACAGACGGACGGGTCGATGTCTTCGTGGCAGGTGTTGGCACAGGCGGAACTGTCTCCGGCGTGGCCAAAGCCCTCAAGGCCCACAATCCGAACATTCACATCGTCGCCGTTGAGCCGGCCTCGAGTGCAGTCCTTTCCGGCCAACCCTCCGGTGCTCACAAGATACAGGGCATCGGTGCAGGCTTCGAACCAAAGAACTTCGACCGTCCCCTCGTCGATGAGATACTGCCCGTGAGCAACGAGGATGCGTTTGCCACAGCGCGTGCCGTTGCCAAGGAAGAGGGCATCTTCGTGGGTATTTCTTCAGGAGCGGCAGCTTATGCTGCAGCAACAGTGGCTCAGCGCCCCGAGTTTGCAGGAAAGAACATCGTCGTCCTTCTGCCCGACACCGGCGAGCGCTACCTCTCCACCGCCCTGCTTGAAGAATAAAGAAAGAAAAGCAGACAAGTTCCTTGCACAGTTGCAGATATTTTCGTAGCTTTGTCCCTCGTAAACCATTAAGGGGAAAAGCATATGAAAGTATCTGCAATTTTTTTATCCCTCTCCTTCTTGGCCACTACGGCAGGAGCGCAGAAGAATGCTCCCCAGCCCATTGCTCCTTGCCCCTCGCCCCAGCAGGTGGCGTGGCAGAAGATGGAGACCTATGCCTTCGTGCACTACGGTCTGAACACCTTCAACGACAGCGAATGGGGTTATGGCGATGCCGACCCCAAGACGTTCAATCCCTCGCGGATGGACGTGGAGCAGTGGGTTCGCACTTTGAAGGCGGCTGGCATGAAGGGTGTCATCATCGTGGCCAAGCACCACGACGGCTTCGCCATGTGGCCAAGTCCGTTGACCGACTACAACATCACGCGTTCCAGCTACGACGGACCGAAGAACAAAGACGGCAAGGTTGACGTCCTCGCCGAGCTTCGCAAGGCGTGCGACAAGTACGACCTGAAGATGGGCATCTACCTCTCCCCCTGGGACAGGAACCATGCCGAGTACGGGCGGCAGGCTTACGTTGATTACTACCACCGTCAGCTCACGCAGCTCGTCACGGAGTATGGCCCGCTCTTCGAGGTGTGGCTCGACGGGGCGAACGGCGGCGACGGCTACTACGGTGGAGCGCGCGAGACGCGAAAGATCGACCGCCGCAACTACTACGACTTCCCCAAGATTCATTCCATCATCAATGAGCATCAGCCCGAGGCCATCATCTTCAGCGACGGCGGCCCCGGCTGCCGCTGGGTGGGCAACGAGCGTGGCGAGGCTGGCATCCCGAACTGGTCGTTTCTCAAGAAGGACAAGGTCTATCCCGGCATGCCGAACAGCGAAGTGCTGCAAAACGGCTTCCCCGACGGCGACATCTGGGTGGCGGCCGAGTGCGACGTCTCCATCCGACCGGGCTGGTTCTATCATCCCGAAGAGGACAGCAAGGTGAAGACACCCGAGCAACTGGCCGACATCTATTACCGTTCCGTGGGACGCAATGCAACGTTCCTCCTGAACTTCCCCATCGACCGCGAGGGCAGAGTGAATGCCATCGACAGCACCAACGCCGTACGCTTCCGGAGGATAATCGACCAAGACTTCAAGAAAAACCTGCTCCGCAAAGCAAAAGTCACAGCCAGCAGCGAGCGAGACAAAGCCTTCTCTGCCAGGAAGTTGAACGACGGGAAGTGGGACACCTTCTGGGCGACGCCGGACGGCGTGACCACAGGCTCCGTCACCTTCACCTTCGGCAAACCCACTCGCCTGAACCGCCTCCTGCTGCAAGAATACATCCCGTTGGGGCAAAGAGTCGGGAAGTTTGTTGCAGAAGCCTTTATCGACGGACGTTGGACACCAATCGATCCGGGCGAACCCTTCGGAAACATCGGCTACAAGCGCATTCTGCGCTTTGCCACCATCGAGACGACGGCTCTCCGCATCTCCTTCCTCGAAGGCCGTGGCCCGCTTTGCATCAACAACATCGAAGCTTACCTTGCCCCGTAGTTCAAGCCCGCCAAATTCCGTCGTCGGTTATAGTTCGTGATGACACATCTTTCCCCCCTGCTTTCTTGTCAACATTGCAGGGGGTGTTTATTGCTTTTACATGTACAAGCAATTGCAAGTACATGACCATGCAATTGCAAGTACATGACCATGCAATAAAGTAGCTGTGGCATCATGGGCAGAAGTTCATGGCTTGTCGCCAGGATTGTTTCGCGTTTTTTCCTTCTCGGCTTTTTTGCGTTGCGCTTCGAGCCAGGCGTTGGGCGTCATGTCCGTGAACTTGCGGAAATTTCGGTAAAAGGACTGCTCGCCCGAGAAGCCCACGTTCAGGGCGATGGCTGAGAATTTGCTTTCGCTGCCGTGCCTTTCGTGCTGCATCATCACCATCTTGGCGTGCTCTATGCGCAGGCGGTTCACGTAATCGGAGAAAGAGCAGTGAAACTCCTGGTTGATGTAGTTGGAGACGTACGTGCGGCAGGAACCCACTTCGCGCGCCACGTCCGTAAGCTTCACATTCTGATGCAGATAATACGCCTCCGTCACCATCAGATGCTCTATCTTCGCGCCCAGTTCCTTGTTTTCCGCCGGTGCATCGGGTGGTGTCTCCTCGGGATTGTCGGTCAGGAACTGCTCGACACGGAATGAACGCTTGCTCCCGATGTAGCCCAGGACGAAGAGCAGGACGGCCATCGGGACGAGGGCAAAGGGTATCATGCCGTGGTTCGTGATGACATATTTCCTGCCGAGAATGTTAAGGACGAAGGAGACGATGGCTGTCAGCAGCACCGCCACGAGCAGGATGCGGATGGGCAGCACGCTCTTGTCCTCTGTCTCGGCATAGAGCTCGGACAGCTTGCGGTCGAAGGCACGCAGGCGGCGGTAGCCGAAGATGACTACGCTCAGCACCTGCAAGGCGTTAAGTACCTGACGCACAGAATCAGTCGTCTTGTTGTTCCAGCAGAGGATGGCAAGCGCCACCAAGAGGCCTGGGGCCAGCACCTGCACCGTCAGTCGCGGTGATGCGGGTTGGGCGGTCAGCCGGCAAATGTAGAGAAAGTAGATGGGATAGACGGAGAGGGAGCAGGCAGCCCACAGAGCTTCGAGCGGCGTGGGCAGGCCTGTCTCGACATACCTGTGATACAATAAGGTGTGGCAAAAGTAGAGCACAGAGCAGACGCCGAAGAAGACCGTCAGCATCTTCTTGGCGGCATCGGCCCCACGGTGCTCTATTGCGAACCAGACAAACCAATACAGACAGACCGTAAGCGGTAAAACCGTTAAAAATAATTCTGCACTTAACGTCATCTTTATACTCCGGAAACGGCGCTTTCTTCGTGCAAAGATACAAATTTTATCAATTTCGCCGCACTTTTCCCCATAAGAATAATGCCGATGAAATGGACAATTGTACGTTTTGTTGGTCTTTTTGTACGAAATGATAGAGCGATTTGTATGTTTTTAATGCGCGTATATCGTATATAATTCATAAGTTTGCGCTGGATTTTGCCGTAAAAACTTTTAACCAAAACAAATACTTTTTAATATGAGACGCATTTTACACCTTTCTTTGCTAGCGTTGTTCTGCTTAGTCGGCAGCAGCGCCTGGGCGCAAACAAGCTTTGTTCAGAACAATCTGAAGTACACGGTCACTAGTTCAAGCACCGTTTCTGTTGCTAAAGATGGTATCCATCAGCTTTCTGGAGCCTTGACGATTCCATCGACAGTAACGTATAGCGGGAAGACCTACACCGTGACCTCCATCTCTGAGTATGCTTTCGAAAACCTGCCCATTACCAGTGTCAGCATCCCCGGCACGGTGACGAGCCTCGCCGACAGAGCTTTTGGCGACTGCCACAGCCTGGGGAAGATCACCTTCGAGGAGAGCACACAGCCGCTTACACTTGTTTACGGCTACTACGGCTCCTTCCAATACTGCGATGCCGACAAGCAAGTCATCGTCAAACGTAACCTGACTCCTTCTGAGGGTTGTCCTTTTTATGATAATGTCACCAGCGCAGTAATCGGCGGAAAGGCAACGACTGTCGCCAACTCTTTGTTCTATGGTCAGAGGAAGATGACCAGCATCAGCATCGGCAACAGTGTGACCAGCATCGGTAACGGTGCCTTCGCTGGTTGCGGCGACGAGAGCGGCGAGGTTGAAATGACGCTTACCTTAAGCGAAAACATCACCACTATCGGCGAAAAAGCCTTCTTCAACTGCCCAGCATTGAAGTCTCTCAGCCTTCCCTCCCCGCTGAAGCTTATCGGAGGCGAGGCATTCTCTTACGCAAACATCGCCAGCCTTGTCATTCCCGAATCGGTTGACAGCATCGGAGAACATGCCTTCGAGAATTGCCAGAAGCTGACCAGCATCCGCATCGAGGACAGCGACAAACCGCTGAGGATGAGGGAAGGATACTACCGCCCATTCCACTACTGCGACGCTCCCAAGACCGTCTATCTCGGTCGTAACCTGATACAGTCCGAGGAAGGCACTCCCTTTGAAGTCGATGTTACCAGCGTAGTATTCGGCGACAAAGTGACTACCATCAATCCGAGTATGTTCTGGGGTAACAGCAAACTGACAAGCATCACCATCGGCAAAGGCGTGAAGACGATTGGTTCCGCAGCCTTCCGAGGCGCTGGCGACGACGAAAACACTGTAGGAGAGTTGAGTGTGACGATGGGCGAGAACGTAGAGACCATCTGCTCTGAAGCCTTCAACAGTTGCCCAAAGTTGCTAAGCATCAGCCTCCCCTCCACCTTGAAGTTAATCGAGGGCTATGCTTTCTCGGGTACGGGTCTCGGGAGCATCACCATCCCCGCCTCGGTGGACAGCCTCGGTTATCGCGCCTTTGGCTCTTGCGGCAATCTGACAAGCATCCGCATCGAGGACAGCGACAAACCCTTGAAGCTGATTAATGGCTATGAAGGTTCATTCAATTATAGCCAGGCAGATAAGTCAGTCTATGTCGGTCGTGACCTGAAATTCCAGGCAACAGGTAGCCTCATCAGTGTAGGCTCTACCAATATAACGAGCGTGGAGTTTGGCGATAAGGTGACTAACATCAATCCTCAGTTGTTCTATGATGCTAACAAGTTGTACAGCCTCACCATCGGCAACGGTGTGAAGACGATTGGTTCCGAAGCCTTCTATAGCAGTGGCGATGATGCAGACACAGTAGGAGAGTTGAGTGTGACGATGGGCGAGAACGTCGAGTCCATTGGCGCTGATGCCTTCAACAGTTGCACAAAGTTGTACAGCATCACCCTGCCCTCCACCTTGAAGTTAATCGAGGGCTATGCTTTCTCGGGTACGGGTCTCGGGA
>CAMKTM010000157.1 GCA_946415695.1 uncultured Prevotellaceae bacterium
AGATGTCGGGCGGCATCTTCAGCGAAGCACTCTTCGGCGTGCTCAGACTGAGATTTACAAAGTTTAGACGAAATCCATAGCGATTAGGGATTAAGGATAGGAGATTGGGGATGATAAATAAGATAAAGGAACTCCTCGGCCGGAAAGAGATGCAGCAGTTCATCCGCTTCTGCATCGTCGGGGGTATCTGCGCCATGATAGACGCAGCGATATTCTACGTGGTTCGTCTCTTCGCTCCATATCAAGTAGCCCTCATCTCCGGCTACCTCATCTCCCTTTGTGTCAACTACCTCCTGACCGTCTATTGGACCTTCCGCACCGAATCCTCGGTGCTCAACCTCGTAGGCATTGTCGGAGCGCACATGTTCAACCTCTTTGTCGTGCGCATGGGCCTCATGCTTTTGTTTGTCGAGCTGCTTGGCCTACGCGATTCCATTGCCTACATCCCCATGGCAGCCATCAGCGCCGTGACGAACTATATCGTCATCCGCACTGTCGTGAAGTATTCCCGGAGGAAATAATGCTCCCCCATTTCACGTTTCAAGACAGACTGACTGCAGCGGAACACAAACACCACAAACACCACACGTTGTATTGGGCAAAGACCTGCACCTATTCGTCCCAATAGCTATACTTATTTGCCCCAATACCTGCGCCTATTTGCCCAATTACCTATACCTCGTTGGGCAAAGGCCTTTTTGATGGCTGGCAAAAGTAAATGGACCTTATTTCAGTAGTCCATGCAGGCATTTATACAGGAGTAAGCAGCCTTTGCTCGTCTGACGCAAAGTCTTAATACTATTTTATCATTAACCTTGTAAACCTTTGACGCATATAGTAAAGCCAAGATAAGCTTAAGGCCTTAAAATGCAATGTAAATAGACAATATCTGTCATACTTAACAATTATTAACATGCAAATATGTCTTTTATAGCGAAGTATTGTATAAATTTGCCCAAGACTTTTAAAAGCATTGCACTTTACTTACACTATTACATACATAATTTAATAATTAATTAACCTAATGTTTCATTTTATGAGAAGAACACAACTCTTCAGCGCAGCCCTGCTTGCATTAGCATGGCTCGCAGGTGGCACCGCCCTGGCACAGCTTGATGCCGAAAAGGTGTACACCATTGTTAACAACAACGATGCCAACATGTTCATGCAGGACAATGGCACAGGTGGCGTGTATCTTGGTGCTGAGAACGACAACTCCTACTGGAAGTTTGTTCCCACAGCCAACACAGACTGCTACTACATCCAGAACACTGTGACTGGAAAGTACATTCAGGGCTATACCGCTTCCGAGCAGGAAGTAGCTACAGGCGACACAGGTGTTGAGTATTGCGTTAAGGCAGATGCTACAGGCAGTTACACTGGCAAGTATCGCATGTCATGCACAGCAAACTCTCCGCACGACTTCTCTGCTAGCACTTTAGGCTTGAACTGGAAAACTAATGGTGATGTACATACCGTTCAGAGCTTTGCCTCTGTAGCAGAAGGCAATCCGCGTTCAGCATGGACCGTGACAGAAGTAGCAACGCCAACTCCAGACCCAGGCAGCGATCCTGATCCCGACCCCGCACATGTGCACGACTATTCTAATAACGGTATCTGCACCTGCGATGGCGACGGAAAGTATCAGCCAGCAGAAATGGTAGATGGTGTCTATATGCTCGGAAACGTCGGCAACGTGGAATGGATGTCGGCTAAGGTCGGTGCAGGAGCTGCCAACGACGAAGGCACTCCCTATGCTATCTGCAGCTACAAGCTGACGGCCGACATCGACTATGCAGATCTTCCTGTAAATGCACACAAACCTATCGGTACATTCGACAAGAAGTTCCTTGGTGTGTTCGATGGTGATGGTCATTCTATCAAGAATATGAAGCTTGACCAGCCCGAACGTCCCAAGCCTGGTGAAGATGGCATCGGCTTCTTCGGTTGTGTTCGTGTCGGCAACGACGCGATTGCTAACGTAGTTATCAAGAACCTTACCATCGACTCCAGTTGCGAAATCAAAGGCTCTTCTAATCATGTGGCTGGTATCGTAGGCAGAATACATGAAAGGACTCAGGACAACACCTTGCTGATTGAGAACTGTATAAACAAGGCTAACATCACAACTACAGCAGATAACGTAGCTGGTATCGTAGGTCAAATCACAGCCATTGACAACAGGAATGTAACCATAACCATTAAGGATTGCACGAATGAAGGTGCTATAACTACATCCGGAGCCTATGCTGCCGGTATTGTTGCTCAACTCAATAGCGCTGCCGCATCAACCGTTAACGTAATCGGTTGCACAAATAAGGGCGCTGTACAAACAGCAGGTATATGTGCTGCAGGCATCGTGAGTCAGGCGAACAATTGTACTGTTGCGTTAAACATCGAGTCTTGTATGAACTTTGCTGATGTCACAAGTACAGGCAACAAGAACTGTGGTGGCATTCATGGTGCGAACACTAGCAGCAAGGCTACCATTAGGATGATTAATTGCGGCAACATGGGTAATGTTACTGCAACAACCGAATCTGCAGCCCTTACCGGCTGGATTGGCAGCAACGCAGGCAATGTCATCACTAACTGCTGGAATACCGGTAGCGTCACGGGTATCAGCAATTCTGACAACACATATCGTGGTACGGTAACTGCAACAAATGTCTACGACAAGAACGGCGGACAGGGCACAGTCATCACAGACGACATGTTAACTTCCGGCGAGCTCTGCTACAGATTGAACGGCGACCAGAGCGTCATAGCATGGACTCAGACATTGGACGGCACCCAGGAATATCCTCTTCCCGTTGCCGACGGCAACCAAGTCTTTGCACATGGCAAGATGAACTGCGACGGAACTTCTGCTCCCGGCACATTATATAATAATGAAGGCCCCGATGGCGTTGTTCAGACTCCTCACGATATTTCTGACGAGATTGGCATGTGTACATTCTGCCACACCCAGTTCCAGGCTCCTGCACTTGTTGACGGCTACTATCAGATTAAGAATGCCGGCAACCTGGAATGGTTCAGCAACAAGGTTGACGAGGGTGGCGATGCTAACCTCCAGATTAACGCTAAGCTGATGAACGACATCGACATGCTCAGCATCGAGAACCTCCACAAGCCCATCGGCCAGACAACAGGCAAGAAGTACAACGGCACCTTCGACGGCCAGGGCTTCCGCATCAAGAACATGATTATCGAGCGTCCCAACGACTCCAACATCGGCTTCTTCGGCTTCCTGCGTGGCAACGCTCAGAACACGACAGTCAAGAACCTCATCATGGACAAGAGCTGCACCATCCACGGCTACAACCGCGTAGGTGGCATCACAGGCAGCTGCCAGAACAACGGCGCACTCATCACCATCGAGAATGTTGTCAACGAAGCTACCGTCATCGCAGAGCATCAGGATGCAGCCGGCATCATCGGCGGTCAGGAAGGCAACGGCCCGAAGTGGTACATCCACAATGTGCTGAACCTTGGTACCGTTACAGCTAAGAACGAGGCTCCCTATGCTGGTGCCCTCTGCTGCTACCTTGGCGGCAACAACGAGAGTGTCATCGAGAACTTCGTCAACCTCGGCACCATCAACGGACACAGAGGCGGCAACATCGGCCGCATTGCCGGTACTCGCACCAACATCATCGACCTCTCCGATACAGACTTTGAGAGCAGCCTCGAGACCAACTACGGTCTTGATACCGGCATGACAAGTGCCGACATCGCAGGTGGCAGACTGGCCTACACCGTTGGCTGGTGGCAGGAGCTTGGCGTCGATGCTTATCCCATGCCATTCGAGAAGGCCGGTGCCGTCGTATATAGAAATGGTGAAGAGCGCTGCGACGGAGCAGACAACGAGAACACCGTTTACTCCAACACCGAGGGTACAATCGTGACAGGCAGCCACGACTACAATGCAACGACTGGTCTTTGCGACCTTTGCGGCATGCCCAATCCCGAGTTCAAGACATTGGCTGACGGCTTCTATGTACTCGACAATGTGATTGACATGAAGTGGTTCGCAGCCATGGTTCAATTTATCGATCCTGCCATTAATGGTAAGCTGACGGCCGACCTCGACTTCGAGAGTGGCTACTGCCGCATTGGTACTGACACCAAGGCATATCGTGGCACATTCCAGGGTGGCGACCATGTCATCTCTAACTTCGTGGTTAACAACAACGAGACCTTCCAGGGCCTGTTCGGTTACGTTACCGGCGGTGCAGACATCTCCGGCCTCGTATTCGACAACACATGCTCTATCAAGTGTAACGCACGCGGTGCCATGATTGGTGGCGCTAAGGATGGTGGCACTGTGAAGCTGACCCGCCTGGGCAACGAAGGCAATGTGACAACGACCAACGAGAATGCAGCCGGCATCATCGGTACTGACATGTTAGGTGCTTGCGTGCTCCAGATTGACCAGTGCTACAGCACAGGTACTATCGTGGGTGGCAAAGAAAGCGCTCAGATTGCAGGCTGGACTGGCAACAACTCCCTTATCTCCAACAGTTGGTCTTGCGCCGAGGTGACAGGCGTACAGAGCGGTCGCGAGTTCTCTCGCTATGGTGGCGACAACCACGACGGACAGTACGTGAACTGCTTCACCACATACCACGAGACAAACGGTGGTCTGACATACGACACTCCGGCTGAAGACTTCGCTTCCGGCAAGGTGACATACACAATCTGCAACAACGCAGGCAACGCAATCTTCGGTCAGAAAATTGGTACTGACGCTACTCCGACATTCTTCGGTCCTGAGGTCAGCTATGTAGGCGATGCAGGCTATGCCACGATGTACGACACCACAACAGGCTACGAGCTCAATGGCGACGTGGAGGCATACGTTGCTACACCCAACCCCGAATATCCCAACCTCATTCTCACAGAGATTGAGAATGTTCCCGAGAGCACTCCCGTAATCCTGAAGGGTACCTATTACAACAAGTTTGCTAACAAAGTGCCCGCCATCAACATTGCCAACGCCCTCAAGGGTACAGACTCTGCGACAGAGGCTGACGGCACAATGTATGTTTTGGCTAAGCCTGAAGGCAAGGAAGTTGGCTTCTATCTTGCAAAAGCAGGAACCACCATTGCTGCTGGCAAGGCTTACTTCCAGCCTACTTCTAACCAAGGTGTTAAGGCCTTCTACTTCTCTGCTGACGATGCAACTGGCATTGAAGAGACCCTCTCTAACTCTACCTTGAAGGGTGAGAACATCTACAACCTCGCTGGTCAGCGCGTAAGCAAGATGCAGAAAGGCATCAACATCGTGAACGGCAAGAAGATATTAAAATAAGTAATGTAGAAATTAAGACAATGAAGAAAACATATTTGATGCCTGCTCTGCAGGTTGAAGAGGCTCAGGCAGCTCAGATGCTGGCAGAGAGTCTAGCAATCAACAACGACGTTACTGTGGATGGCAGCCAAGCGCTGACCAAGGAAGATACAGCTTGGGACATCTGGGGCGACGAGTAAACGACGGCCCTACCCCACTACTTTTCAATCCCCGAGGCGCTTCGGCGTCCTCGGGGATTGTCGTTCTGACAGGAGGCTGTCTAAAGCATCTGCCACGGGCGAGACGCTGCATACGTGCCAAGGGAACCAACAGTCTGTTGCCAGTACCACCAAGGAAAAACTCCAGTACCACCACGGGAAAACTCCAGTACTACCACGGTGGTACTGGAGTTTTCCCGTGGAAGTACTGGCAAAACCACACAGAGCTTCGCACTTAAATTCGAGCGGCGTTAACTACAGGAGTTAAGTCAAGGTTATCTTTGGGCTACAACACTAAAGTGTTGCCACA
>CAMKTM010000158.1 GCA_946415695.1 uncultured Prevotellaceae bacterium
TAAGGGGAGGTTTGGAGGGGTCTTGGAAGAAGCTGACGGCAGGCGTTGACTTCTCGATGCGCGAGTACTCGCCAGGCGTCAAGGGAGAGTTCCCCGTCTATCACGTCGATACGCTCCACTTCGATGCCGACAAGATGTTTGCCGACCTCGCCAAGCCTGAGTACAAGGACTGCATGGTGGCTTGCGAGTTCTGGTTCACCTACAAGCACCGCGAGGCGTTCTCCCGTCTGCAAAAGGCTGGCGAATGCACCAACGCCGGACTCATCTACACCTGGCCTTCTCCCATCAAGTTCTTCAAGGCATACGGCCATCGGGTTGTCGATAAGCCCATCGTCTGGGTGACACCCGAGGCCATCGAAGGCGTAGAGCGCGTCCGCCTCAATGTCGATGACAAGTTCCTGAAGGGCTATGAGTGCTTCAATGTCATCTCGAAGATTGAAGGCGAGCGGCACGACAGTTGCTACGTCTTCACCGCCCATTACGACCATCTCGGCAACCTCGGCAAGAAAATCTTCTATGCCGGAGCCAACGACAATGCCTCCGGCTCGGCCACCCTTGTCACCCTTGCCGCTTACTATGCCAAGCACCGGCCAAAGTTCGACATGTACTTCCTTGCCTTCTCGGGCGAGGACGCCAACCTGCGCGGCTCAACGTACTTCGTGGAGCATCCCACCTTCCCTTTGGAGAAGATCAAGTACCTCTTCAACATCGACATGATTGGCGACAACAACCCCGTGCAGTACTGCGAGGTGAGCGACGAGGGCATGTCGGCCTTCCCACTCTTCGAGAAGATAAACGGCGAGAAGCATTACTTCAAGGAGTTGCATCGGGGCGACCTCGCGGCTAACAGCGACCACTACGTCTTTGCCGTTCGCCATGTGCCCTGCATCTTCCTCGAGAACGAGAAGGGCGATGCCTTCCAGTACTATCACACCATCTTCGACGACTACGACCACGCCGTGTTCGACAGTTACGAACCCGTCTTCCGCCTCGTCCGCGACTTCGTGGAGCAGCACAAATAAGCGTATCCCTGCCCCCTGCTCCTTGCTCCTTGCCCCTCCTCCTTGCTTGCTTGTACATGTAAAAGCAATTGCTTCTACATGTACAAGCAATTGCTTTTACATGTACAAGCAAGCAATGGGCTATGGGATGAAAGGAAAAACAAAGGTGATTCTCATCAGCCAGCCGCTGTCTTGTTGTAGCGGATGGCAAGCATTGTGAGGTCGTCGCTCTGTTCGGCATTTCCGACAAACTGTCGCAAGGCTTCTTTCTGAAGTGAGATGATGTACTCCGGGGTGTTTGAGCCTCCGGCGAGCAATGCCCGTTGGGCTGTTTTTACCATGCGCTGCTTGCCGAACTGGGCATGTGCGGCGTTCTCGGCCTCTGTCAGGCCGTCTGTGTAGAGGAAGATGACGGTTCCCGGGTAGATGAGCGCCTCCTGACTTTTATAGTCCCAGCCAGGCATCATCCCTATGGGGATGTTGTTGTTTGTGGGCAACAGTCCTACGCCTTTGCCTATGAGCAGAGGCTCTTCGTGCCCGGCGTTGCATGAGCGCAGCAGCCCGGTCGTCAGGTCGAGCACCCCGACGAAGAGCGTGACGAACATATCCGAGTCGTTTATCTCGGCCATTGCCTCGCTCATTTGGGTGACGATTGCCTCGGGCAAGTCCTCGTGAGCCGATGCGGTGCGGAAGAGGCTGCGTGTGACAGCCATCACGAGAGATGCCGGCACGCCTTTCCCGGACACGTCGCCGATGCAGAAGAAAAGTTTCTCGTCGCGAATGTGGTAGTCGTAGAGGTCGCCCCCTACCTCCTTGGCCGGTACGAGCGTGGCGAACATGTCCACATCGTTTCGCTCGGGGTAGGGCGGAAACGTCTTGGGCAACATGCTTTCCTGTATGTTGCGGGCAATGCGCAGTTCGCTTCCGATGCGCTCCTTCTCGGCTGTGGCGATTCGGAGCCAGCGGGCGCTGCGGGCAGCACGGAAGATGATGAAGGCCAGCAAGGCCAGTCCCGCCAACATGAGCAACGTCAGGTACAAACTCACTACCGACAAGCCGGCGTATATCTCCCTTTGATTGCAGACGACGGACATCGACCATCCCGCTTCGCCGTCGATGGGCGCATAGAAGACGCTGAGCTTGTCGCCGTTGTTGTCCGTAATGTCCTGATGCCCGCTTTTGCCGCTCATCTGTTGCTGGTTGATGAAGCGCGTGGTGGTGTCGGTGGAGGAGGCCGTGACTTCCTGTATGGTGCTGTGCATGGTGAGGTTTTCGTCCGGACACACCATGACCAGACCTTTGCGCGAGATGACAACGTTATAGCTGGAGGGGTAGATGTGGTTGGCGTTGATGGTGCTCGACAGCCATTCCAGCGAGACGTCGGCGCCCAGCAGGGCTGCGACTTCGCCTTGGCTGTCGCGGACGGGGATGGTGTAGGTGCAGAGCATCATCTTTGCCCCGGCATTGTCGTAGTAAGGCTCGCTCCAGTATCCTTTGCCTGCGCGGATGCCGTTCTGGAAGAACTCAGCCTCGAGGTAGTCGTGCGTGGGACCGCCTATCTGAGCCGCTTCGATGCTGCCGTCCGGGCGTTCGGCAACGTATGGCTCGAACCAGCGCCCCTTCTCGGGATAGTAGTCTGCCTTGAACATCAGCCCTGCGCCCACGATGGTCGGGTTCTGCTCCACCATTCTGCGGACGACGGTATAGAGCGAGTCGGGCTGCTCCAGACTGTGTTCTGCAGCCCAAAGCGTGTTGGCGATGGCCGTTTCGACAGCCACCATCACCTTCTGTATCTCAAGGTTCTTCACGCGGAGCTCGGTCTCTGCCCTGTGCTCCACCTCTTCGCGAATGCCTTTGCGGGCAAACTGGTACTCTACGATGAAGATAATCTCCAGCAGCACCGCAACGGTCACGATGATGGCAACACTCGGTTTATAGTTCATGGCTTAAAGGCATAGAGGAAAGTTGTTGGAGGTAAGTGGTTGGAGGTAAGTGGTTAGAGGTTAGTGGTTAGTGGTTGGAGGTTAGTTAGTGATGCTGATTAGGGACCAAAGGTATCCTCTAACCCCTAACCCCTAACCCCTAACCTCTAACCCCTGAATTACATGTCCAGTTGCTGAACGTCTTGCATACGTCCATGATATAGTCATAGCGTTTGGTGACGCGTTCGTCGAACACGGCCTTGCACTCGTTTATGACAGATTCGGGGAAAGAGTCGGAGAGCGACAGCCAGGTGAAGTTCCTGACGCACGACACGACCTCTATCTGTGCTTTCCGCTCCTTGACGGTCTCCTCCGGCAGGCCTTCGAAGTAATAGTCGATGGCTTTGTTCCACAGGCGCTGTCCCAATTCGCGCGGCATACCGATTATCTTCTCGTAGTCGCCCACGAGGCTCACCATCGCGGAATAGGCATGCCCCAAGTCGAGCAGCGGATGTCCGTAGCCTATCTCGCCCATGTCGATGAGCATCAGCTGACTTCCCCCTTGCCCGTCGAGCGTTGCCTCGTCCTCCTGCATCATCGCATTCTTTGTCTGCAGGTCGAGGTGGAGCAGGCGGTTCCCTGGCGGTATGCTGTCGATGATGCCGAGCAGCATGTCGATGTTCTCCTTGGGGAAGTAGCGGCTGATGTGTTCTATCTGCTGCCGCTCACGCTTGATGGCCGACGGCACATTCCCGCCTTCCGGCACTTCTATCTGATGCAGTTGTCCGAACAGGTCGGCATACTTCTTGGCGCAAGCGTCAAGCTCCGAGGGATGCTGCTTCACGTAAGTGCTCAGCGTCTTGGACTTCAGCAGTTCATAGACCAGGCCGTAACACTCTGAGCAGACCTCGGGAGAAGGCATCACCCTGACGATGTCGAACGAGATGGCAGTGGGCATTCCCAGCACGAAGGCTTCCTTCGAGAGCGTTATCTCGCGGCGCACCTCCTCCATCGTGGCGCCCTCGCGAAACACCTTTATAATCGTGTCGCCATCCAGCCTATAAACCTTTCCTACGCCGCCAATGCCGATGAGGCGGCACCCCTTCACGCTCAGGCTTCGCATGGCTCGCTCCACGGACATGATCTTCGTGAACCCCGTTGTCTCGAGCACCATATAAACGTGCGAATGGACGTTCGTCACTCGGATGTCTTTATAACGCTTCGCCAGCGAGAGCAGGATGCGCAGACCCGAGCTTGAGATGTACTCCAGCCGGTCGGCATCGCAGGTCAGCGAATGGATGGTGCCAATTTTCTCAAGCTCACGGCAGATTTTGGCATTGGTGTCGGCCGATGTCGCAGTGTCCAAGCGCCCGTCGAAGATGATGGTAACATCGTTTCCGTTGGTTTGAAAGGTAGTAGTCATGGTGAGATTGGGTCATTATTTTGCCACAAAGGTACGAATAAGCGAGCGAAAAGCCAAATTTATTTGGGCTTTTCCGAGCGAAAGTGCCTTCGACGGAGTCAAAGGTACGAATAAGCGAGCGAAAAGCCAAAGAAAACGTGCTTTTCTTTGCATAAACTGTTAATATGTTGTACCTTTGTACAGAAAACACAAAAAACACAAATACTGTCAACTATGGAAAATCAAGAATTTCATTATCAGAGAAGTTACAACGAAAGGCCAGTTGAACTGTCGGAAGCATTTCCCGTCCTCATGCGAAAAGTTTATGTATGGATGGCGTTTGCCCTGCTCATTACGGGCATGACGGCCTACTATGTCGCTACAAGTCCTACCCTTATGACAGCCATCCTCACGAACAAAGTCTTGTTCTGGGGCTTGCTCATCGCTGAACTTGCGCTGGTCCTTGGCGTCAGCGCAGCCATCAATCGCCTGTCCCTGCTCACAGCGACCTTGATGTTCCTGCTCTATTCCGTCATCAACGGCGCCACACTGTCCGGCATCTTCCTTATCTATCAACTGACGTCTATCGCTACAGTGTTCTTCATCACAGCCGGCACCTTCGGCACGATGGCCGTGATAGGCTACACCACCAAGGCGGACCTCTCGTCGATGGGGAGAATCCTCTTCATGGCACTCATCGGCATCATCATAGCCACCCTTGTCAACCTCTTCATTAAGAGCGACGGCCTCACGATGATATTGAGCTACTTGGGCGTGCTGGTCTTTGTAGGACTGACGGCATGGGATTCGCAGAAGATAAAGCAGATGCTGCTGCAGGCAACCGACGTGGACGAAGGCACTCAGAAGATTGCGCTGCTGGGAGCCCTTACGCTCTACCTCGACTTCGTCAATCTGTTCATCTACCTGCTCCGCATCTTCGGAAAGAGGAGATAAGCCCTATTTTTGCGCAAATATGCATGAAATGATAACACTTTCTCATTTAGTGATAATCATTTGTACCGAAATTCAATATTTGTTTGCGCAAAACATCGTAATTTTGCGCTGGAATTTGAACATACAAATCGCTTTAAGCCCGAAAAGGTCACACGGAGTAACATTATATGTCACAGACAAGCACCCTTCGTCCTATGAACAATGCCTGCCCTGCAACCATGCTGCGAGGCAGCGAAGGTCGCGCTATGATTGAGACCATGCTACCCCCCCCCCCCCCCAAGCCGCTTAACGTGCTTGTATTCAGCATCTTGTGAGGCTGCGTGCCGAACAATGAGCCATGTGCTGTGCTCCCAGAAAGGGAGTCGCGGCACACTTCCTCGTGTACATTATATAATATATGATAGGCATGCGACGCATGACACACTGATACAAAGGCAAAGGCAGCCCCCCCCTGAACCGCTTCTTTCCTTATCGTCACACACACCATGTTCTTTGCTTATACATGTACAAGCAATTGCAC
>CAMKTM010000159.1 GCA_946415695.1 uncultured Prevotellaceae bacterium
ATTGAACATTGAACATTGACCATTGAACATTGACCATTGAACATTGACCATTGAATCATTGAACATTAAATCATTGAACATTATTTTCTCCATAGATTGGGAGTTTGAGGGGAACTCCCTCCCTTTAAGGGAGGGTTGGGGAGGGTCTTATTTTATTCTAATCTTTGTAGAGAACGTCCCCACCTTCACGATGAAGATGCCGGAGCCGAGTGTGGCCCTGTTCAATTGCAGTATGCCATTTCGGACATCAGGCGTCGGGATGCTTCGCCCGTCAAGGGTACAGACACGCGGCTGAACAGCGTCGGGGATGTCGCGCAGCAACAGGCCATCGTCCTGCACCACGAAGTCGAAGCCTTTCTGTTCGCTGATGGCAGTGGCATCGGAGGCATCGCCAAACAGGATTTCCGCAATGTCCGTGATTTCAAACCTCAAAATGTCTGACGAAGTCGACTTTATCACGAGCTTGCCATTAGAAACCGTCACGACGGGATTTGACTCGAAGAGCACAGCAACCGTCTCGCCGTCGAGGGTGTTCACCCGAAGCCCATCGTCGCCCGCATCAAGGGCGAGGAAACTGATTTGCTTCATTTCGGAGAGTCGGGTCCTGCTGCTTGTCCCGTCCGTCTTCTGGATGTTTATGACTTTCTCTGCTGCGTTTACACCGAGGCGCGATTGCTGTCTCGGTGTTTCCTGAGCTTGGCACGACAGGGCACCAAGAAACAGCGTCGCTACAAGAACAATCTTTCTCATAACATTATACTAATACACATATTCTACAACATACGCTGGACATCTGGGCTGCAAGTAGCGGCCGCAGACCATGCGACACGGCAAAGGTAAGGATAATCATGCTTTCTTCCAAAGAAATTCGCAAGTTTTTTTGGGGTTTGCATCATTTAAGGAAGTATTTCCAACTGTTTCTTACTTCCGGATATGGCATTTTGCTCTCTACACATCGGTTTTTGCTCTTTTGAGTAGAGCCATTTTTGAATGCACGGGAGCACGAACAAATGCACAAAAGAATCTGCACTTATTAAGCCATCGCGAAGAGGCAACTCACAGAACTTTGCAGGGGTCGTTTATTGCATGGTCATGTACTTGCAATTGCATGGTCATGTACTTGCAATTGCACGTACATGTACAAGCAATCAACGTCGCTGCATTTTTCTGGCAAGATATTTGGTGGAATTGTACAAATTCACTAACTTTGCAGCGTTAACCAAAACAATACGATTATGTCTGTCAGATTTTCAATTGTCAAGCGCGGCTCTCTTCCCACAGAAGTGATGCAGCAGGATATTAGCGAGGAAACAGGTTCCGAAAGGCTCCGGCCTCAACTGGAATGTCAACAAGTGGTGGATGCCGTGGAATTTCAGAACGGCAACTTCAGGTTGCCTTCGATGTTGCCCAAGGGCGAAATGCTGGCAGCACTGAGCACTTTGCAAAGTGTCATGCTCCACGAACTTGAAAAGGGCAATGCTGTTTCGCTGCCCGGAATCGGCACTTTCCGCCTTTCGCTGAAGGGCAGCATCGAGAAGAAGGAAGGCAATTATCGCGGCCACGACGTCCGTGTCGATAGCCTGCAATTCCGTCCCGACAGCATATTGTTGTCAAAAATACGACGCTTCGAAGTCGATCAAGTGCCCTACGGCAGGGATATTCAAACAGAAGAGGCGGAAATCGAGACCCGCCTGGCCGCACTCTTTGCCAAGAAAAACGTCATCACTCACAAGGACGTCTCTTTCGCATTCGAACAGACCTTAAGCCGTGGCCGCATCACGTCGCTCTTGGGCAAGCTTGTTCGCGAAGGTCGTCTTGTTCGCGAAGGCAAGGGCGCTCAAACCAGCTACCGTCTCGCATAAAAGGCCCAACCCTGCCCTCAAAGACCCACCCCTGCCCTCAAAGACCCACCCCAACCCTCCCTTAAAGGGAGGGAGTTCCCCTCAAACTCCCACTCTATGGTGAGAACTGAAAGCCGACGTAGTCAATCGAAGGTCGGCGGCCGTTCCGCCTGCGCCTGACCGAAGGGAAGAAGGGTAAGCCAACTATTAAATGGTAAATGGTAAATGATTAAATGGTAAATGAAAGATGGTCAATGTTCAATGATTAAATAATAAATGAGAGATGGTAAGAAAGATTGTCTTGTTCCTTATGCCATGCCTTCTGACATTCGCTTCTTGTCAGGAGAAAAAGCAGGAGAAGGAAGCCTTGGTATATAAGACCTTGAAGGTGGAGCGCACAAGCGGGGCCGTAAGAACCAATTACAGCGCCACGATGAAGGGTAAGGAGACGGTGGAGATACGTCCGCAGGTAAGCGGACTTATCACCAAGATACTAACCTGCGAAGGGCAAAAGGTTCACAAGGGGCAGACGCTCTTCGTGATTGACCAAGTACCCTATCAAGCTGCCCTGAGCACAGCCGAATCCTCTTTGAAAGCAGCAAAAGCAGCAGAAGCAACGGCTCAACTTACCTACGACAGCAAGAAACAGCTGCACGACCAGCAAGTGATAAGCGACTTCGAACTGCAGACGGCCCAGCAGGCTTTACTCTCGGCTCAGGCCGGAGTGGCACAAGCCGAAGCACAAGTCACCAATGCACGCAACAGCTTAAGCTACACGACGGTAAAGAGTCCCGTCAGCGGCGTGGCAGGCATGATACCCTATCACGTCGGGGCACTCGTGAGCAGCAGTATCGCAGAGCCCTTGATATCGGTCTGCGACGACAGCGAGATGTGGGTCTATTTCAGTTTGAGCGAACGCGAAGTGACCGACCTCACCATGCAGTACGGCAGTCTCGAAGCCTTCATGCAAGGGATGCCCGATGTGTCTTTGCTTCTGAGCAACGGCAAGGAATATCCCGAAAAAGGAAGAGTTGACGCCGTGAGCGGCATCGTCGATGCTCAGACGGGAGCCGTCTCGCTGCGAGCCGTCTTTCCCAACTCTCAGCATTTGCTGCGAAGCGGCGGCACAGGAACAGTGGTGCTTTCCACAGTTCGCGAGGGCGTAATCATCATTCCGCAAACAGCAACCTTCGAGTTGCAGAACAAAGTGTTCGTCTATCGCATTGACGATGGCAAGACGAAGCAGACAGCCATCGAAGTCGCTCCGCTCGACGACGGCAAGACCTACATCGTGGAAAGCGGCCTGACGGAAGGCGATGTCATCATCGCAGAAGGCGCGGGGCTGCTGAGAGAAGGAGTTCTTGTAAATGAAGAATGAAGAATGAAGAGTGAAGAATTTGCTACCGCCGTGAGGAGCAAAAGGGAGAAGAATATAGAAGGATAAGTTACTATTTTATGAAGAATTATCGACGAGAAGGCTCTATATTGCATAAAAAGAGTTATGCTTTTGCCGTAAGAATAACCAAGATGTACCTTCATTTCTCAAAAGATGACTGGAAACTGATGGCTATCTATAAGCAGATATTACGATCTGGAACCTCAGTATCATCGAATGTTCATGAGTCGGAATTCGCTCAAAGCCCTTCAGACTTTGCTTCCAAGCTATACGTTGCCTTGAAGGAAGCTAATGAAACCATGAATTGGTTGAATCTTTTACATGACATAGACATCCTGTCAGAAACGGAGTTTGAGAGCATGGCCTCAGATTGCAGTGAACTCATAGCACTATTAGTGTCATCAATAAAAACGATAAAAAAGAACAATAATAAATGAGAAACTGAGTGTTGGCAAATGCGGTAGCAAATTCTTCATTCTTCATTCTTCATTAAATAACATGTCTCCGAAAGTATTTATAGACAGGCCGATATTATCGGGCGTAATCTCAGTCTTCATTGTAGTGCTGGGACTGATTGGTCTCATTAACCTGCCCATCGAGCAGTTTCCCGAGATTGCTCCGCCAACGGTCAGTGTACGTGCCAACTACACGGGCGCCAATGCCGAGACGGTGCAGAAGAGCGTCATCATCCCCCTCGAGGAGAGCCTGAACGGCGTGGAAAACATGATGTACATGACCTCGTCTGCCTCCAACACAGGTTCCGGCAACATCAGCATCTTCTTCAAGCAAGGCACGGATGCCGACATGGCGATGGTCAACGTGCAGAACCGCGTGGCTTCTACGCAGGGACAACTGCCGGCCGACGTCACGAGGAGCGGCGTGACGGTACGTAAACGTCAGACGAGCAACATCAAGAGCCTCTCGCTTTATAGCCCGACGGATGCCTACGACACAGACTTCCTGACCAACTACATGAAGATAAACATCGAGCCGCGCCTCTCCAGGGTGCCCGGCGTGGGCGAGGTGAACGTCTGGGGCGCAAGCTACAGTATGCGCATCTGGCTCGACCCGCTCAAGATGGCTTCCTACGGCCTCATGCCTTCCGACATAGATAATGTGCTTGCGGAGCAAAACATCGAGGCGCCGACAGGAACACTGGGCGCCGATGCGGAGAACACGTTCCAGTACGTCCTGAAGTACAGAGGACGTTACGAAGAGGAGCGCGACTACGAAAACCTCGTCGTCAAGTCCCTGCCCGACGGCAACGTGCTTCGCCTCAAAGATGTGGCTCGGGTGGAGCTCGGCATACAGAACTACACCTTCCAGAACAGCACGAACGGTCATGCTGGCGCTAACTGCATGATTGCCCAGACGCCTGGCTCGAACGCAAACGAAATAATAAAACTCATCGACAAGACGGCGGTCGAGATAAAGACGGAGTTGCCGCCGGGCATGGAACTCGTGGACGTGATGAGCACAAAGGACTTCCTCGACGCAAGCATCCACAACGTCGTGCGCACACTCCTCGAAGCCATCATCCTCGTGGTGCTCGTCGTCTATGTCTTCCTGCAAGACCTCAAGAGCACGTTCATCCCTTCGCTTGCCATCGTGGTCAGCTTGATAGGCACCTTCGCCGTGCTTTACTTCATCGGCTTCAGCCTTAACTTGCTCACGCTCTTTGCCCTCGTCTTGGTAATCGGCACGGTGGTCGATGATGCGATAGTCGTGGTGGAAGCCGTGCAGGCGAAGTTCGACGAGGGCTACAAGTCGCCTTATCTCGCTTCTGTCGATGCGATGAAAGGCCTCACGTCTGCCCTCATCACGACCACCATCGTCTTTATGAGCGTCTTCATCCCCGTTTGCTTCGTGGGCGGCACCACGGGCGTCTTCTACACACAGTTTGGGGTGACGATGGCGATTGCCGTTATCATCTCCACCATCAACGCCATGACGCTCTCGCCCGCCCTTTGTGCCCTTATGCTTCGCCCCAAGCGAGAGGGCGACACGAGCTTCTCGGCGCGCTTCCACGAGGCGTTCAACGTCGGCTTCCATCGCGTTGTCGTCAAGTACCAGAGGGGCGTCCTGCGCATCTTCCACAACCGTTGGCTGCCCTGGGTGTCCGTGGTGGCAGTGTGCTTCTTGCTGGCCTATATGCTCAAGACAACCAAGACCGGCTTCGTACCAAACGAGGACATGGGCTCCATCAACGTCAACGTCCAGTGTGCCCCAGGCACGAGCATGGCCGTGACAGGCAGGATAACCCGCGAGGTGGAGCGTCGCATCAAGGACATCCCGCAGTTCCGACTCTACAACATGACCATAGGCCGCGGCTCGACATTCGACCAGTCGTCGTCCGCCGGCTCGTTCAACATCCGCCTGAAGAACTGGGATG
>CAMKTM010000160.1 GCA_946415695.1 uncultured Prevotellaceae bacterium
GATGACGTGCGATAGAACTTGTGATAATGAAATGACTTCCCCGGACAGCAATAAAAGAAAATAGAAGAAGAGAGAAGAAGATAAAGGACATTAGTTTTGGCGTTTGGCCTTGCTACCAGCCATGGTGTCGTCCTCTATCTTCCGCCGCTAAAAGCGGCTATCTTCTTTTATCTTCATTTGTCTCCATCACATGCTAAACTTGAATAAATACAAAAGAAAATGCCCCCTGAGGAAGTTCCGCAGTGGGGCATTTTCAGTTCCTTCCCTTCAAGAGGGGAGGGTAGAAAGAGCTTTTTTACTGTTCAGCCATGATGTTCAGAACGGTTACGAAGTCAGCAATGTCAATCTTCTGGTCCTTGTTGAGGTCAGCAGATGCGTCGTATTCACCAGTGGCCATGATGTTCAAGACTGTAACTGCATCAGCGATGTCCACTCTATTGTCATCGTTGAGGTCGCCAATCAGGAAGCGAGTCAGCACAGTGTTGTTGTTCATGTCGAACGAGATGATGTACTTCTGCTTCTCGCCATCATTGTTCTCAGGCCAGTTCATGTACCACTTGCGGTCAAGACCGCGGATGAGGTCGCCCTGTGCTACACCATTCTCAAGGATGAGCTTGTTCTCATCGCTTCCGTAGCGAGCCTCGTTCCATCCGGAACGTGTAGCTGTGGAGTTAAGTATGGAAGCGGTGTTGGAACGATTGGCGAAGATGGTGAAGTTGGGATACATGTTCTCCAGCTCGTCTCTGTAGAAGGTAACAACGCCTTCATAGACGCCATTGCCCTTATGAGCCAGAGGAGCCATCTCGTCGTTCTTCCAACGGTGCTGTTCGCCGTTGATGTTAATGATGGAGCCAACGACGTAAACGTAGTCGGACCAGTTGTATTTGACAGTTTCCACCTTTGTCTCGCCTGTTGCGGGGTTGAAGATGACGTTGAATTCGCCGCCTACCATCTGGAGGTCGTTGCCAGCATTCTTGGTAAGGGTAAAGGTGTTAGTAGCAGGCGTCACGAAGCGACGTTCGCTTTGGCTTGCCTTATAGACTTCTTCCATGCGGCTGATGAAGAGTCCGGCACGTGCATTTGCGTTGGCAAGGTTAGCACGGTTCTGCACCTTGACGCCAGTAGCTACGTATGTGCCGTCAGCCTGAAGTGTCATAGGATAGACTGTGTTGCGTGTGCCGTAGTCAAGATTGTTGCCTTCTGCATCGAGCAGGTCGCCCTGAACGTAGTAGCCACCGCCGAGAGCCGGATCGTTGAGGATGCTTTCATGGTAGGCAAGAGCTTCTTCATCGGTGAGGTCACCAGAGGTGTAGTGCTCAGAGATTTCATCCCAAGCATTAGCAAAGGCTTCACTCAAATCGGGGTCTGTTTCACTAAGATCGTTCGCTTTCTGGTCACAGTAGTCGGCCAAAGCTTCAAGCTCTGCGTATGCATCGTAGCTGTCGAGGATTGTGTTGAACTCGTCGTTGATTTTCTTGATGATGGGCAGCTTGTCCTCATAAGGAGTTCCGTCTGCCTCTGCAATGAGAGCCTCGATGTTGTCGATATGGCTTTGGCTGATGAACATGATGAACTGATCCTCATGACCATATCTGAGTGCTTCGAGACGGCTGCGGAAGTTGTCCATCATGGCAATGATAGCCCCTTCGCTATAGCCGCAATAGGTCAGCTTGAACTGGCCCCACATGGTCATACCACTTTCGTACCAAGGCTTGCCTGTATTGCGGATGCCGAGACGAAGCTCACCGCCCTGAACAAGTCCATAAACCTTATTAATATAGCGGCCGCCGGCAAATGCAAAGCTGACTGCCTGACGCTGTTCGGGCACGTAGCCGTCGCCCGTGTCGAAGTCCTGAGCGGATGTCGTTTCACCGTTATGAGGAGCCTCGGGGTCGCCGGAAGCATCGTAGCGGCAGTTCACGCCGTTGATGGCATCGGCATAGAGCACGCGGCCGGCATAGATGTTCATAATGGGCGTGTAGAAGTCGTTGATGAAGAGGTCGGCAGGCACGTAGTCATTGCCTTCCATGTCGCCCTGACCATTGCCACCGGGACGATAGAAGGCGGGAGCCTCCAGTTCGTAGATGCCGTCGGGGATGTCGGCCACGATGTACTGCGAAACGTTGAAGGCTGTGTTCCAAGAGCCGGCAACAGGATAGATGTCGGTGAAGCCGGTGTTGGAGCTGAAGTTGCTGCCAGCAGAGCTTTGGAACGTAATCTCAGTTTCCCAGTCCTTGAAGTTGCCGTCGGCGGTGAAGGCAGCGTTCTTGATGATGTTGCTGACGTCGGAGCCAACGCTGATGCTTGTCATAATGGCATTCTCGAGCAGGCTCTTGGCAAATTCGATTTCTGCCGTAAGTTCTTCCTCGCTGAGTGTGCGGGCATCGATGATGTTGATGAAGGAACCGTTGGGCAGTTCTTCGCTTGCCTCCTCGTCCTCTGTGAGGTACTTGTCGAGCAATTCTGTCGCGTCACCGTTAAGGTCGTCGCGACTTTCACGCTGGTCGGCAATGTCTTGGATAGCTTTCTTGTATGCTTCGTAAGCAAGATGACTTCTGCGGATGAGGTTGGGCAGACGTGACAGATTGTCGGCAGCGTCCATAATCTCAATCAAAGTCTCTGCGCCCTCGAGTATATCCTTTGCATCGTTATACTCAGCCATGAGAGAAACCTGAGGCTCGAGGCCTTCAACGTCGTGCTGAATGGCTGCCATTTGCTGGTGACGGATAAGTTCAATGTCGCCATCGGTGAGCTTGTCGAGACGCCAGCTGTCCCATACTGTCCAGTTGCCGTAGAGGTAGAGACTGTTCTCAACGCCAACGTTGACGGTGTCTTCTACGCTTTCGATGGCAAAGTACAGAGGTTCATTCCAATAAAGTCCACGGGCGAAGTACTTCATGCAGGCAGTACGAGAGTTGGGCACCCACTTTTCTGTGTATTCGCTGTAGTTCTCTGTCTCATTGACGCGCACTTCCTGAGCGTCAGCTGTGATGTCTTTGAAGCGGTTGGCAATCTTCTTGCCGTTTACCTCTGCGAAGTACTGACTGCTATGGTAGAGAGGAGCGTATTCTTCGCTGAGTTCGCCTGTCTCGTAGGCATTGTGCTCTGCGTTGCCCCACTGTGCCACGCGGCTCAAGCCTTGAACGCGGAGACGATAGATGCCGGGCTCCAGGTTCTTGATGGTCTGGTAGCTCTCGAACCATGATGAGTTCCAATGTTCAACGACGCTGCTCTCGAAGCTGAGGTTGCTGCCGTCGCCGCCGTTGTGTGTTGTGTAACCAGTGGTTATGTCGTGGTCGGCATTGGGGAAGACGTCGAGGAATGGGAAGTCGGGATCTTGCTGGTGGCAGACGGTGCAGAAGCCTTCGGCAAACTTGTGGTCGGGCTTGACAGAGCCTTCCGTGTTGGAGTATGTGATTTCGTCGCCAATGAACTCGCCGTCGCAACGCATCTCACCGTTTGCATAGACTTGCTGGTGGCCAGGCAAGAAGGTGGGGAACTCGTCTTCGCCAAGGTTCTGGTACCACTGAATGTTTTCCTGATTGCCGTTCAGCTTGTAGCAGAGGGCACCGTTCTCCAAATCCTCATAGTCGATGAGGGTTGCTTGAAGCGGTGTGCCGTTGACGCTGTAGCAGTTCGTGAAGGTTGCGCTGTTGAAGCGGGCAAGGTACTTTTCGTCGTTCTGAACGCCACTTACGGTTGCGCTCGACCAGCAGTTCGTGATGACGGCACCGCTGCCACCAAGCCATGCGCTCAATGCGCCGTTCTCCATCACCTCTGAGCCAGAGATGAAGCCAGTCGAGTAGCAGTTGGTCATGTAGATGATGGCCTGCGAACCTGTGTTACAGCCAAGCACGCCGCCCGCACCAGCCCTCGAGCAAGTGACGTCGCCCTCGAAGCCGATGTTCTCCAGATGGATGTCGCCGGGAGCCGTGGAGCCGCCGATGAAGCCTGCATTGCCTGTAGCGTTGATGAAGCAGGTGGCGTCGCCGCGAAGGTTCTTGACTGTAGCGCCGCCGTTGAGGAAGTTGATGAAGCCAACCCATTCCTCGCCTTCGCGCCAGCTCATGTCCATGTTGCTGACGGTGTGGAAACCGCCGTCGAAGATGCCCTTGAAGCCGTGGTCGCGGTCTGCGATACCGGCAAATTCAGGATATTCAGAGAAATCGAGGTCAGCATTCAGCTTGGCATTCACCTCGACGTTGCCTGCCTTGACGAACTCTGCGAACCAGCACACGTCAAGCTCGTTGTTCAGCTGATAGAAGCCGTCGGCATCCTTCTCGCAGAAGTCATCGCTGATCTTGCCGCAATTGATGCAATAGAAGTCGCCTTCGTCGTATTCATGAGGCGGACGGACGGGTTCCACAGGGTTGTTCGTATAGGTGCCGCCCTCGATGGGTGTGCCGTCGCAGAGCACTTCGCCCTGCAGATAGACTTGCATGCTGGTGCTGAAAGGCATGGGATATTCGTCCACGCCAAGTGTCTGCCAATAGACAATAGAGCCTGCCAACTGGTTGATGATGTAAGCAAGTTTGCCGTTGACTACGTCTTCGGCTGTGAACTCGTGGTCGATGTATTGGTAGTTCAGTTCGTTTTCACTGAGGTCGTAGCAGTTCACGCAGCAGTCTCTGCTCATGCGCACCACGCCTCGGCCGTTGCCGTCGATGCCGTCAACATAGCCTATGTTGATACAGTTCTTGACAATGGTAGAGCCGTTGTCGCCCAGCCAGCCGGAGATGCCGGCCGACTCCTTCTCGCCTGCGGTGTTGCCCAAAGCCGTGATGGTACCGGTGTTGACGCAGTTCTCAATCCTCCAGATAGGATGATTGCTCGTGCTGCCGCCGGTGATGCCGCCTGCATTCTTGGTAGTAGTGGTAATGCTGGCTTCGTTCACACAGTTCATGATGACAATCTCCTTGTCGCGGTTCTGACCCGTACCGGTGATACCGCCTGTACGCAAAGCGCCCGTGATGGAGCAGCTCTTGTCGATAATAAGATTCTTGATGACAGTGCCCTCGCCGCGACTGTTCGAGTTGCCTCGAAGGTCGCCGAAGAAGCCCTGACGCTCCTCGCTCGGACGGTTGATAATCATGTTCTTGATGCGGAAGCCCTGACCGTCGAACATTCCGTTGTACTTCTTGCCGTCGTTCGGACCGATGGGACGGTGAAGGTTCTCGATGTTCTGGAAGTCGATGTCGTTCATCAACTTACAGTTAGGATCAATGACGCCATTGGCGACCAAGTCCGAAATCCATTCCACATTGCCCGCATTGTAGAGCATGTAGAAGCCATCGGCATCCTGTTGAGGCTGCTCGAAATGTGCGTCGCAATCGTCGTGCATCGTACAGATACCATTCTCGTATCCGTGGTCATCAGCGAAAGCAGCCGTACCTGCGAGCCACATGAGGCTGAGGATGGCGAGAGATGTAATTTTTCTCATAGCTTTTTGATGTTGTTAATTAATAAATAAATGATGTATTAGTATGTTAGAGTGAAAATAGTATGATTTAATTTTTAGACTTTGTCACAAAAGTACAATTATTTAATGAATAAAAGAATGAAAGAGTTATATAATTAAGTTTTTTTAAAAAATGGGTGCTTTTCGT
>CAMKTM010000161.1 GCA_946415695.1 uncultured Prevotellaceae bacterium
GCATCGGCGGCTGCTGGAACATGGCGGTGCATCATCCGCAGGTGGGACGCTTCGTGGTGCAGCTCGACAGCGACGACCTCTACTCCTCGCCCCACACCTTGCAGCGTATGGTGGATGCCTTCTATGCCGAAGGCGCAGCGATGGTCATAGGCTCCTACCGTATATGCGACTTCCAACTGAACACCTTGCCGCCAGGCCTCATCGACCATCGCGAATGGACTCAAATGAACGGCCGCAACAACGCCCTGCGCATCAACGGCCTCGGAGCACCCAGAGCCTTCTTCACGCCAGTCTTGAGAAAACTGCAGATACCCAATACCAGTTATGGCGAAGACTATGCGCTGGGCCTGATGATAAGCCGACGCTACCGCATCGGCCGCATCTACGACGAAGTGTATCTCTGCCGCCGCTGGGAAGGAAACAGCGACGCAGCACTCAGCCAAGACAAAATCAACAAGAACAACACCTACAAGGACCACCTGCGCTCCCTCGAAATCAAAGCACGGCAACAACTCAACCAGCTCTGGCAACACAAAGTGACCGAAGAGGAGATCGAGGCTTTCTTCCAAAAGGAACTGCAAGAATGGCCCGAAGCCGCCGAGCGGTACAAAGCGCTGGAAGAGGTGAAGACAAAAGAGCTGGCCCCCTCCCCGCTCCCCCTTTTGGGGAGTGCTTTGGTGCAGCGAGGCGGCGAGAATGAGGCACTCACCCAAAGGGGAAGCGGGGAGGGGGCTTTTCTGGCCCAGTGGAACCCCGCCCGCATCGTCTCGACAGGAGCCGCCATCGACAAGAAGAGCATCGGCGAACGTCCTTGCTTCCTCTGCGACAACAACCGCCCGAAGGAACAGCACAAACTGATGACGGAGAAACATTACCAGATTCTCGTCAATCCCTTCCCCATCCTGCCACAGCACTTCACCATCCCCATGCGCCGACACACGCCGCAAAGCATCTACAGCTCGTTCGGCACTCTGCGTCGGATGGCTTGGGACTTGCCAAAGCACATTGTCTTCTACAACGGGCCACTTTGCGGCGCCTCCTGTCCCGACCACATGCATCTGCAGGCTGGCAGCCGAGGCATCGTGCCCCTTGAACGCGACTGGGCGATGTGCGAAAAGAACCTCCGCAAACTCTATCCGCTGACCGGCGAGCAGACGGCCACAATGGAGGAAGCAGGAAACGTGGGCAGTCGTTGCGGACTCTACCTGCTCGAAGGGTACGCCTGCCCCGTCTTCGTCATCCGAAGCCTCCCTGCCGAAAGCGACAGCATCCTCTGTCAGCGCGTCTATAAAGCACTGCCCATCGTCGGCGACGAGATAGAGCCACGCCTGAACATCGTCTGCTGGAGAGAAAAAGGCACGGCAAGCCATCCCGATGAGATTGTCACCCTCATCTTCCCGCGCAGCAAGCATCGTCCCGACTGCTATTATGCAGAAGGAAAGGAACAACTCCTGATAAGCCCGGGGGCTCTCGACATGTGCGGCCTCTTCATCACGCCTCGCGAACAAGACTTCAAAGCACTGACGGCAGAGAAAGCCGCCAGCATCCTCAAGGAAGTAACACTCAGCGAAGAAGAACTGAAGCCCATCATAGAAAGCCTGACCGACAAACCTCAAACTACAGACCCAACCCAACCTCCTCTCAACGGGGAGGAGTTCTCCCCCCTCAAGGGGGAGTTAGAAAGGAGCCAAGGTTGGGTAGGGTCTTCCGTCACCGTCGGCATCATGAAGGTTCCCGTCATCCGCTTCTGCATAAACGGCACCTATCAGGCCAAAGGCACAGAGGTGACGGGCGAGCAGATGGCCGAATACACAGAAGGCGGCATCCGCTGGCAAGGAAACGTCTATCAGGAACTGACCTTCAGAGGCGAAGGGTCTTTCACCCTCCACGACGTCACCATCGGACAACGCTTCCACTGGGAACGACAGGAGTCGCAGACCTTCCAAGGCATCCTCAAACTCGTGGTGGATGAGGACAAAATTGTCGCCATCAACATCCTGCCCGTCGAAGACTACCTGACGAGCGTCATCAGCAGCGAAATGAAAGGCAGTTGCTCGCTGGAGTTCCTCAAAGCCTCCGCCGTCATCAGCCGCAGCTGGCTCTTCGCCCAGATGCAACGCCGGCAGGAAAGAGCCGACGGGCCGGCGCCATTCTTCTCCTTCGTCAAAGGCGAAGGCGAGAGCATCCGCTGGTACGACCGCGAAGACCACACCATCTTCGACGTCTGCGCCGACGACCACTGCCAACGCTATCAAGGCATCACCCGCGCCAGCAATCCGCAGGTGGCAGAAGCCGTGAACGCCACGCGAGGACAAGTCCTGACCTTCGACGGACAAATATGCGACACGCGCTTCGGCAAATGCTGCGGCGGACAGACCAACGAGTATCAATACTGCTGGGAGAACATCAAAGTCCCCTACCTGCGCTCCGTCAAAGACCCATTCTGCAACACCCACGACAAGAAGATTCTTCGTCAAGTCCTCAACGACTATGACCTCGAGACGCACGACTTCTACGAATGGACGGAAGACTTCTCGCAAGAAGAGATTCATCGCCGCATCACATCGCACCTGAAGATGGACCTCGGGCCTATCCTCGCACTGGAAATCGTGGAGAAAGGTCCTGGCGGACACATCAGCAAGCTGCGCATCGTAGGCCGAGATAAAGAATTTGTAGTAGGCAAGGAGCTGGAGATACGCCGCATGCTCAGCACCTCAACCCTGAAGAGCAGCGCCTTCACCATCGAGACAAAGAACATCAGAGGCGGCATCCCCGGGCGCTTCATCCTTCATGGCCACGGCTGGGGCCACGGTGTCGGCCTTTGCCAAATCGGTGCCGCCGTCATGGGAGAGCAAGGCTACAGCTACAAAGAGATACTCAAGCACTACTATACAGGGGCAGAAGCAAAAAGCCTCACCCCCGACCCCTCTCCAAGTAGAGGGGAGATATAAGAATCATAATAATGTCGCAATTGAGAAATGGGCAAATTGTCTCCCCTCTCCTCGAAGAGGGGTCAGGGGTGAGGCTTTTTATCTTCAACCCCGAGAACGACATGGCTTTGGCCGACGGAAAGCCAGGCTACACGCCGCCAGCCCAGATACAGCAGATGCGGCGGGAACTTTGGTGGCTGCCGCAATGGTGGGCTAAGGAGGACGACATCGTTTGGAATGGCGAAGACAAGTTAAGCCTCTCGGACGACACACGCATCCTGCCTTGGGGTTGGAGTGCGGCACTATGCCATCAGTTGAAGCTGGCGGGCGTGCAGGCATCGTTATTGCCCTCAGCGGAGAAGCTTGAGCACATCCGGCAGCTCTCGCATAGGCAGACAGCAGTGGCATTGTTGAAAGAACTTCGCGAACAGCTTCCCCTCGACGGACATATCTGCGGAGAGAGTGCGCTTTGTCATTCGAAGGAAGAAGCCGAAGATGCTGTCGCAAGATATGGTGAAGCCATGCTCAAACAACCTTGGAGCAGCAGCGGCCGTGGGATAAGGAAAGCCACAGCCAAAGACGCTTCACTTTGGAGGGGAAGATGGAAAGGGCCTCTCGTCGTGGAGCAGTTTCTTCACAAAGTGTCCGACTTTGCCCTTGAATTTTGGCTCGACGGCAATGGCGGCGTCGAGTATCGCGGTTTGTCCCTTTTCTACACTAACGAGCGGGGGGCTTATTTAGGCAACTGGGTGGCACCCGAAGGGCAGAAACTCGCTTGGCTGACGCAGTACATTCCCCTTGCTTACCTTCAGGAAATACGTGCATGGTGGGAAGAGCGGCTGAAGACTTTTGACTACGAAGGTCCTGTCGGCATCGACATGATGCTTGCCCAGGAAGGCATCTGCCCTTGCATCGAAGTCAACTGGAGATGGACGATGGGACTTGTCGCCTGCCTCGCCAGCGAACAGGGTCGCTACGGACGCATGGTCGTGGAATACATCTATGGCCATTACTCTGCCGAAATCGAAGCTTTCAGCTAAAAAAGAACAAATCAAAATCTTAAGACTAATACTATCATGAGATTTCTAACTACCCTTTTCCTCGCTTTAGCTGTTCTTACGGCAAAGTCCCAAGTGCAGAACATGGTCATCCACAAAGCCGATGGTTCCTCCCTTCGCATCGACGTGGAGAACGTAGATAGCATCGCCTTCAAGGAGGTTCCCAAATGGAGTAACCGTTCGGCAGAGGCTCAGAAGTTGCTCGCTTACATTGAAGAGAATGTTGGTCAAAAGATACTGACAGGCACTCATGCTTGTGTGAACTACAACACCAACGAGGCAGACTGGGTTTACAAGCACACTGGCAAATATCCCGCCATCAACACAATCGACTTCATCCATGACATTTATTCTTCATCAAGCAGTTGGATCAACTATGCCAGCTCGACGACTTGGCGCAACTGGACGAGCAAAGGAGGCATCATGTCGGCCATGTGGCACTGGAACATGCCCACCAACGACAGCACAGATTACACCTGCACGCCCGGCTTCGGGCCAAAGGAAACGAACTTCCGACCCTCGGCCATCTTCTCGCCGAACAGCGATGGCTACAAAACAATGATTAGCCGTATCGACCAAATAGCCAAATGGTTGAAACCGATGAAGGCTGCCAAGATTCCCGTCCTATGGCGACCTCTTCACGAGGCTCAGGGCAACTGGACGGAAGCCAACCCCGGCACCGATTGGCACAAGGCTTGGTTCTGGTGGGGCATCGACGGCCCAGAAGCTTTCGTGCAACTTTGGAAGGTAATGTACGAACGCTTGGTGAACCACCATGGGCTGACGAACCTCATCTGGGTGTTCAACTCGGGCGACTCCAAGAGGTGGTACCCGGGCGATGAGTATGTCGATATCGTTGCCTTCGACTTCTACAATCAAGACCTCAAAGCAATGCATCGGTGGTACGACTTCTTCAAGCAGAACTTTCCTGGCAAGCTCTATGCCATCAGCGAGTTCGGCAACATACCCAAAGTTTCCGAATTTTGGGCAGACGGGCAGTACTGGAGTTTCCTGATACCGTGGTACGACTACGACCGCACCTCCCAGCCAAACAGCGAAGCCTTCAACAGCACAAATCACAACAACGCGAACATTGATTACTGGAACGATGCGCTCAACCAGGATTGTGTCATTACCCGAGACGAACTGCCGAGCTTCAAATAGCGGCAAACAGGAAACATTTAGCTCGTGAGGAGCTTCCAGCTTTTAGGCTTTTCGTGCCTTGTCTTTGCGTCAAGCCGCTTTTGCGCTCGAAAAAGGGCAAATAAATTTGGCTTTTCGCTTACTTTGTCGTACCTTTGCAGAATGAAACATTAAATAACGTGAGTTCGACGGAAGAAGGAATCATCGCACGTCATCCCCAACGACCGCGCATTAAAAGCGCGCCTTGGCGCTAGAGCGCCGAGAACACGGCACGCCTTTATTGTCTTCCGCGCATAAAAAGCGCGCCTTGGCGCTAGAGCGCCGAGAACGAGGCACGCTCTTATTGCCAACGAGGCACGCCTTTATTGCCAACGAGGCACGCCTTTATTGTCAACGAGGCACGCCTTTATTGCCAACGAGGCAC
>CAMKTM010000162.1 GCA_946415695.1 uncultured Prevotellaceae bacterium
AGGTTGCCGAAAAGCAAACAGACTGTCAGCAAAGTAATGCTAATGAAGCGTCATCTGAAAATAGCATTCCTGTTCAATGAAAAATTCTGGGTGACACGATGACGAAGTCAGGAAAAACGAAGAAGGGCCGTTCTGACTTGAACGACCCTTCTCTTTTGTTTGTTATACTTCTAAGAAAATCTCTTCCTGCTGTTTACGCGTCTTTTGCGGTGTCTCTGCAAGAGAGGAATAACCGATGGGAATGATGGCAACGGGTTCCTCTGTATCTGGCATTTCGAAGAGCTGGTGGCATCGTTGGGCATCGAAGTTGCAAACCCAGCAGGAGCCAAGCCCTTGCTCTGTGGCTGCCAGGCAAAGGTGTTCCACAGCAATGGCGACATCGATGTCGCCGTGCGGTTTGCCGTCGGAACGCACCCATTCCTGTTCATGGAGCGCGGAGGCGATGATGTACAGCGGCGCTTCGTTGAACCAAGGCCGAGAGTAGCAAGTCTGCAGATTCTCCCTACCCTTCTCGCTTCGGACAATGCGGAACTTCCACGGCTGGCGGTTCACAGCAGAAGGAGCAAGTTGCATACACTCCTTGAGGTACGCAACTTTCTCCTCCTCTACAGGTTTGTCCTGATAAGAGCGACAACTGTAGCGGCTACGAATGATATCGATTAAACTCATGCTTATCTCTTGAGGACCTTGTAGGTCGTCTTGCCATTCTTGATGATGTAAGCGCCGTTGGGAAGTCCTTCGACAGAAGCAGATGTTGTGCCATCCTCGCTGGGCTTCAAGGTGCGCATGAGCTTACCATCTACACTATAAATATATGTAGGCTGAGGAGCAACATCGGCAGGAGCGGTGATGAGCGTAATCTGATCTTCCTCGACGTCGTCGAAAGTGAACTTCTTCATGTCGGAAAGAGGATATGAAACCTGTGCTCCTTCAACAGAAATGATGAGATAGCCTTCACTGTATGTAACGACTGGCTTTTCACTGAAAGAATACATAACGGTGCCGCCAGACTTCTGGTGAACGATGAGAGCTGTCTCTGCCCACGATGCGGTTGCGACGAAAAGTATCAGCAACGAAAAGATTATTTTCTTCATAACAACAAAATTTTAAGAACTTTGATGCAAAGATACGATTATTATTGTTTTCTACAAAAAAAAAAGAACGTTTTTTTATAAACTTTGCAAAATATGTTTCAAGACAACAGTAGCGGAAATCTCGCGATTAGCTGCTTCGGGAATAACGAGAGAGGAAGGAGCCTCGATGACGTCGTCGGTGACAATCATGCCGCGACGCACTGGCAAGCAGTGCATGAAATGGGCATTGTTGGTCCAGCTCATGTGCTCGGCATCCACCGTCCAATGCATCATCTGATGGTAGTCGTGCAGTATCTTGCCATAGTCCTCGGGACGTGTCACACCCGGGCAGCTCCAGTTCTTGGCATAGATGAAGTCTGCGCCTTCGAAGGCTTTGCGCTGGTCGTACTCGATGCGTGCGCCCTGTGTGAACTTGGGGTCGAGCTCATAGCCCTCGGGGTGTGTGATGACAAAATCCACGTCGGCAGCCAGCATCCACTGGGCAAAGCTGTTGGGCACGGCTTGCGGCAGGCTCCTGGGATGCGGTGCCCAAGTGAGCACAACCTTGGGGACAGACCCTCTCCAAACCTCCTTCTTTATTGAGGGGCAAGGGGCAGGGGGCAAGGAGCAGGAGGATTGCTCTGACAATTGGTCTTCTCTTGCCCCTTGCCCCTTGCCCCTTGCCCCCTTTAAGGGGGAGTTAGAGGGGGTCTGCTCATTAATGGTTATCAGGTCGGCGAAGGCCTGCAACGGATGCACCGTGGCCGTCTCCATGGCAAAGACCGGTTTGCCGCTGTAACGGAGGAACTGATGATAGACGGTCTCGGCATAATCATATTCGCGGTCAGTGAGGCCTGCGAAGGAACGGATGCCGATGACGTCGCAGTAGCTGCCCATGACGGGAATGGCCTCCAGCAAGTGCTCGCTCTTGTCGCCGTCCATGACGACGCCCCGCTCCGTTTCAAGCTTCCAAGCACCGGCATTGACATCGAGCACGATGACGTTCATGCCGAGGTTCATGGCTGCCTTCTGCGTCGAGAGGCGTGTGCGCAAGCTATTATTAAAGAACACCATGAGCAAAGTTTTGTTCTTGCCCAACGTATCGTACTTAAAGCGGTCGGCCTTTATCTCAGCCGCTTCCCGGAGTGCCTCCTTGAGGTTGCCCAGGTCTTCTACATTCAAAAAACTCTTCATTATTTATTATCCTTTTCTCTAATCTCCACACGGCGTATCTTGCCGCTGATGGTCTTGGGTAATTCTTCAACGAACTCTATGATGCGGGGATACTTGTAGGGAGCCGTCACATGCTTGACGTGTGCCTGAAGTTCAGCGACAAGGGCATCGTCGGCCCTTTCCTTCCATTCCTTGCCCAGCACGACAGTTGCCTTCACCACCATGCCGCGCGTCTCGTCGGGCACACCGGTGATGGCGCACTCCACGACGGCTGGATGCGTCATCAATGCGCTCTCCACCTCGAAGGGACCAATGCGGTAGCCGCTGCTCTTGATGACATCGTCGGCTCGACCCTCGAACCAATAGTAGCCGTCCTTGTCGCGCCAAGCCATGTCGCCCGTAAAGTAATAGCCGTCGTGGCAGGCCTCGAAGGTGATGTCGCTGTTGCGATAGTATTCCTTGAAGAGGCCGATGGGTTTGCGGCCCTCATTCAGTCTGACAGCAATCTCACCTTTCTCGCCGTCCTCGCAAGGTGTGAGGTCCGGTCGGAGCAAGGCAATCTCATACTGAGCATTAGGCTTGCCCATGCTGCCCGGCTTGGGCTGCATCCATGGGAACGTGCCGAGCGTCAATGTCGTCTCTGTCTGGCCGAAGCCTTCCATGAGCCTAATACCTGTCAACTCGAAGAACTTGTTATAGACAGCGGCATTGAGGGCTTCGCCTGCCGTGGTGCAATAGCGAAGGGCAGACAAATCGTATTGGCTGAAGTCCTCGCGAACGAGGAAACGATAGACGGTGGGTGGCGCACAAAAGCTCGTGATGTGGTACTTCTCCATCTGTCGCAGAATCTTCTCAGCCGTGAACTTCTCATGGTCGAAGACGAAGACACAGGCCCCGGCGAACCATTGCCCGTAGAACTTCCCCCAAACGGCTTTGCCCCATCCCGTATCGGCAACGGTGAGATGAATGCTGTCGGGCGTGAGGTTGTGCCAGAAGACACCCGTCGTGAGGTGGCCCAGGGCGTAGAGGAAGTCGTGGGCCACCATCTTTGGCTCACCGGAGGTGCCGGAGGTGAAGTACAGGATCATCGTGTCGCCATTGGCATTGACGAAGCGAGGGCGACGGAAAGCAGGCGCACTATCTATCTCGGTGTGCCAGTCGTGGAAGCCTTCGGGAACTTCGGGGCCGATGGAGACAAGGAGGTCAACAGTGGGGCTGTCGGGCATTGCCTTCTGCACTTCTCCGAGAACGTATGGCTCGCCCACACAGATGATTGCCTTGACAGACGCCGCATTGTTGCGATAAACGATGTCGTGGCTGGTGAGCATGTGCGTGGCGGGAATGGGCACGGCGCCCAGCTTGTGCAGGGCGAGCATCGTAATCCACCACTCCAAGCGGCGTTTCTCGATGAGCATCACCATGTCGCCACGGTTGATGCCGAGGCTGCGAAGATAGGAAGCAGCCTGGTCGCTCTCGCGCTTGAGGTCGGCAAAGGAGAGTCTGCGCTCAGCGCCCTCGTCGTTCGTCCAGAGTAGCGCAATCTTGTCCGGTGCCACTTCTGCCCAGGCATCCACCACGTCATAGGCAAAGTTGAAGTTGTTCGGGATGAGGAACTCAAGGTTCTCCCGATAATCTTCCTCCGAGACAAACGATGTCTGCCTCAGGAAGCGACTCAATATGGGATTGGTATCCATTTTTCTGAACAGTGAACAGTGAAAAGTGAAAAGTGAAAAATCAAAGTTACTTTAGAAATTATTAGAACACATCTTTTTGAAGAGTAGTGCTTCGAATGGTGCGTTAGACCATGTAAAATCAATGAGCATAGAGGCCAGATGGGAATTCTTATTTTTCACTTTTCACTTTTCACTTTTCACTTATTTTAAATTATTACCGTCAGGAACTTCACAGGTTTGTTCTCCAGGGCTCGCATGCAGTGGGGGCGGGTGGTGTCGAAGTAGATGCTGTCGCCAAACCTCAGCACGATGACCTTGTCCTCGATGGTAACTTCCAGCACGCCGTCGAAGACGATGATGAACTCCTGCCCGTCGTGAACGTTCTTGGCATGGTTCTTGCCGTCGGGCAAAGGCTCAATCTCGGTGAAGAACGGTTCCATCGCCCTTCCCTTGAAGCCGCTGGCAAGGGACTTGTACTTGTAGTCGTTGTGGCGGTCCACTTCCAGCCCCATGCCTCGGCGGGTGACGAAATAGCCGTTCATGCGCGGTTCCTCGCCGTAGAGGAGCACATCGAGGGCGACGCCGTATTGCTTGGAGATGCGTGTAAGGCGATAAACCCCCGGGTCGCACTCGCCACTCTCTATGCGGCGGTAGTGCTCCACGCTCGTCTCGCACACCTCCGCCATCTTCTCCACAGGGATGTCGAATATCTCGCGAAGCCCCTTCAGGCGTTGCGCTATCTGCTTAATGTCGTTCATATTATCCATGTCTCTGTAGCTTTTCGCCTGCAAAGGTACATAAAAAACTTTAATTACAAGCCAGTCCAACAAAGAAAATTATTGCTGTCTGGGGAATTCGGCCTGCTCCGCTTGTGCCTGAAGCTGTTAGTAACAGGCACCAATAAAACAAAATATCAAAATGCAACCAAACCGACCGCATCCCTTTCCATCTGTCACTTTCCGAAGCATTGAGAAAGACCACAAAACGTGCCGAATTTGCCAACGAAGCACGGGTCGTTTTCAAACGAGGCGTGCCTTGTTGAGCATCGAGGCACGCCTCGTTTGATTTTTCGCCTGCGGAGATTCACTGTCGAAACGAGCAATTTTTGGCGGGAAAGCAGGCATTTTTGCCATCTTCGCTTGGCAAAACGGCATTTTTCGCTCAATTTCTCAGTTTGCAACACGCTCATTATCAGTCGAAAGCGTCCTGAGTGCGAAAAATCCCCTCGAGGCTCAAAAGTGCCGCCGAGGGGATTTTTTGCGATTCTCGCGCGTCGCCACAAAACGCAAGTGTAAGCAAAAATGGCGTTTCGCAAGCAAAATGTCAAATCAAAAACAGGACTCAAATAAATATAAACTAATTGATTATCCGCTATTGTACCATCGGTATCGCAGGAAGTACTTTATCTCGCAGAAATCGCTTTATCACGCAGGAATCGCTTTATCATGCAGAAATCGATTTGTCACGCAGAAATCGCAGAAATACGCAGAAATATAATCTGCGAGAGAAAAGATTCTGCGCATTTGACTTTCCCCTTCGGGCCGTCGACCTCAGTTCTGCGATTTCTGCGTGACTTAATAATTTAAGTTTCGGGAGTTATAAGATGAAGTTAAATAACGTGAGTTCTTCGG
>CAMKTM010000163.1 GCA_946415695.1 uncultured Prevotellaceae bacterium
TTGTTGCTCAGGAACTTATAAATAAAGTTAAATTATAGTGTTGCGGAATTAAGGCTCTAACGAAATATCTAAACTTGAGGCAAATCTTCAGAAAAGTCTAGCTCAAGTTAACCAGACTCTTGCAGACATTCAAACACAATCACTCGATATCTCTAGCAGAATATCTGTACTTGAGGCTGCTCTTTCTGCCGTCACAGCACAAAACGCAGATACTTATGCTAGAGTTGCGGAACTTGAGGCTAATGTCTATAATTTTAAGGATAATTTAAGGCTTCTTGTTGAAAGAGATGCACAAAAGGATGCCATGATTAAAGCATTATCTGAACGTATTGCGGCTCTTGAGGCAAAGGTCAATCAATAGTCGCAAGACATACCTATTGAGTTAGGTTATGTCATAATCAACAACAACGGATTGCGCAGAAAGCGTGATCCGTTGTTTTGTTATTGTCGTTGTATATGATTAACGTGAGTTCTTCGCTTCGCGCAGGCGCAGGCGGAGCGATGCCTAATCAGGCTTTTGCGCTTTCATCCCACGGCAAGTTGTTTGCTTGTACATGTAAAAGCAATTGCTTGTACATGTAGAAGCAATTGCACGTACATGTAGAAGCAAACAACATGCCTTGTTGCGCCTGCTTGTCAGTTACGTACAGGAGCTGAAGGGGGAGTAGCCTCTTCTGCGCTGCCCCATTGCTTGTTAGGCCGGCTGCCCATTTCAAGCACGAGGGTAGCGCCGTTCTTTATGTCGTCGTGGCTGAACCAGGGCTTGTCCCACGGCTTGCCGTTGAGGGTGGCGCTCTGTATGTACTTATTCTCTCGGCTGCTTTCCTTGGCTATGATGTGCAATTCCTTTCCGCCCGGGAGCTTGATGCGGATGTCGGTGAACAAGGGCGAGCCGATGTTGTAGGCAGGGAAGCCCGGCGTGACGGGATAGAAGCCAAGCGAGGAGAAGACGACGAACGATGTCATGCCTCCGCCGTCCTCATCGCCCGGCATGCCCATCACGTCGTTGCGAAACCATGCGTCGAGGCATTGGCGGATGCGTTTCTGCGTGCGCCAGGGTGCGCCGGTATAGTTATATATATAAGGTATATGGAGCGAGGGTTCGTTAGCCATTGTGAACTGCCCCATGTTGCCCGTCTGGTCGGGGAACTCTCCGTAGAACTGCCACTTGCTTTTCCCTAAGGGTTCGGCAAAGGTGCGGTCGAGCTCACGTGCCATGGCTTCCTTGCCTCCCATCAGTTTTGCGAGGTCGGCCAGGTTGTGCTGCACGTCCCAACGATACGTCCATCCGTTGTTCTCTCCGTATGCTGCTCGTGCTCCGATGCCGCCGCTGAAGCGATAGTCGAAGTCGGAGAGGAAGTTGCCGCTCTCGTCCTTGGGATGGAAGAAGCGCGTCTGGGCATTCCATACGTTGCGATAGTTGTAGCTGAGGTCGAGGTACTTGGCTGCTTCTTCCTTATTGCCCATGAACTCAGCGATGCGTGAGAGGCACCACTCGTCGTAGGCCGTGCCGAGGGTGACTGCGATGGGCTGCCGTTGCTCGAAGCCATTCACGTTTGGCACATCCTCTTTCTGCCCCGCGCCAAGTGCCGGGAAGTAGCCATGCTCCTTGTAGAACTGGTCGAGGCGTCCTGCCGGTGCGCCGCTCCAGGGCACGAGTGTCTTCTCCTCTATGCCTCGGCGGCAGTATTCGAAGCCTCGCCTTGCATCCACTTTAAGCCCTTTCCAAAGCGCATCGGCCACCATTGCCACGCCATGATTGCTGTTCATGCGGCGCGTGTCTCCCGTCATTTCGGGGAAAGTCGGCATCCATTTCGTGCCCATTTGCTCTGCCATTCGCAGGTAGCTTTCGATGATGTCTTCCTCCTTCCAGGGTTGGATGAGGGCGCGAAGCGGGTGGGCTGCCCGATAAGTGTCCCATATCCAGTCGTCGGTGTAGAAGGGATGTCCGTCGTCGGCATGTACTTTTCCGTCGAAAGCCGAGAAGTAGCGTCCGTCTTCGCTCAGGCAGACGGGGCGTTCGAAGGTGCGGTAGTAAGAGGTATAGAGCACCGTCTTCTGGTCTTCAGTGCCGCCTTCGACGCGGATGCCCGCGAGCGTCTCGTTCCATTCCCTGCGGCCGTCCCTGATGACTTTGGCGATGTCGAAAGCCTCACCTTGTTCACGAACGAGGTTCTTCTCTGCCTGTTCCTGGCTGATGAGGGAGATGCCGTAGCGGAAGCGCACCTTCTTCGTGCCGGCAGGAAAGCGTAGTGCCACGCAGGCACGGGCTTCCTCGGCAGCCTTTTCGCCCGTTATCTTTCCGTCGCGAAGCAAGCCGCTCTGCTCAGGCTCGGTGTCGAACTCGCCCGAGAAATAGATTTTCATGTTCCGGCTCAGCCTTTGACTGCCTGCTGCTTTCTTGCCTTCGGTCTGCATCCTGCCGTCTTCCGTGAAGAGAAGTATCGTGGCAGGTTTGGCGGGGTCGAGCGGAGTGAGTTCGTAGATGGCACTCTGATGGCAGACAGCCAGATGGGCATCGATGGTGTTGTCGGCAATCTGAACCTGATAGTCGTAGGGTGTCACCCGCTCGTTGTCCCAGCTTGTCGTGATGACGGGACGCAGGTTGTCGCTCTGCGTGATGCTCAGGCGGAAGGCACTTCGTTCGCGATGGTTGGTGACGACGATGGGCAGGCCGTCGAGGTACTCCGTCACATAGTCGCTGCGCGAAGGGTAGATGCGCATCAGGCTGCTCGGCAACTGAATGGTGGGGAAGCAAGGCACCAGCAGATGGCTGATGCTACCGATGTAAGGATTCACGTAATCCACAGGCTCTTTCGTGCCTTTGGCAACAGTCGTGAGAGGCATAAGCAACATGGCTGCTGCGATGGTTTTCAGGTTAATCTTCATAGTTGTTTTAACTTTATTTCTGCACAAAGGTACGAAAAAGACTTCACAATTCATAATTATTTTGTATCTTTGCACTATGAAAACCCCAAAACTACATCAGATATGAGACATCTTTCATCTTTTCTTATGCTCTTTTTCGCTTTAGGCGAAGCCTTCGCTCAAGTTCCTATCAAGACAACCCTCGTAAAAGGCACAGGGCCTGGCGACAACGAAGGGCCTGCTATGGTCTGCGACGGCCAGCTCGCCACGAAATGGTGCATCGACAGCCCTCGGCAAATGCCCTACACGATTGTCCTCGACGCAGGGGCTCCGACGCCTCTTGCTGAATACGGACTTGCCACGGCCGACGACACAAGCACTTACGGCGACCGCAACCCCGTCTCGTGGCGCGTGAGCGGCTCTAACGACAAACAGACATGGACAACCATCGACGAACAGAAGAACAACCGCAGCCTTCCCGCTGAAGATTTCCAGGAGTACCGCTTCGCGCCCATCGGCGCAGGAGCCAGGGAACAGTTCCGATACTTCCGCTTCGAATTCTTCAAGATGGCAGGAAGCACACGCATCCAGCTCAGTGAAATCAGTCTGTACAAAACAGTTCAGACACCCGTCAAGACCACATTCGTCAGCGGTAGCGGAAACGGGAAAGAAGGAGCTGCGATGGCCAACGACGGCCGCCTCTTCACGAAGTGGTGCATCGACGAACCCACGAAGATGCCCTACGACATAGTCCTCGATGCAGGCCAGCCCGCCGCCATCAGCGAGTATCGCTTCGTTACCGGCGACGACACTCACTCCTACCCCGAACGCAATCCCATGGACTGGCGCGTGAGCGGAAGCAACGACAAGCAGGCTTGGACTGTCCTTGACGAGCAGAAGTACAACCGCCGCCTGCGCGACGAGAACGAACAGGAGTACCGCTTCAAGATTTCAAACTCTGGCTCCTTCCGTTACTACCGCTTCGAGTTCATCCGCATGACAGCAGGCACTCGCCTACAGCTCAGCGAAATCAAACTCTACAAGTAAGACATAAGTCATAATTCGGAATTAAGATATTTTCCTATTCTAACGAGAGTTCGCCGAAATTTCATTGGAGGTGTCGCTTGTTCCGAAGAATTTCATGTCATAGATTAGCCGTTTCTTCAGCAACTCATCCTATGGGGCTGTTTAGGTAAAGGCGTGGCCTTATTTCAATAAAGGCGTGCCGTGTTGGCCAACACGGCACGCCTCGTTTTTGGGGATGATGTGCGATGATTGCTTTTTCCGTCGAACTCATGCTATTTTTACCAGCAACTTTCGACGGCATCGAGCTGAAGGCCTGTCACGTTGATGTCCGTTCCCCAGAATTCAAAGCCTTTGGTTACGGGGTGTTTGGGTGTGCCTATTGCCCTTTTGCGCTCCATCGAATAGCTGTACAAACCATCGTCGATAAAGACTTCAACCGAGGTGCGGTCGATGTAAATGTCCATCGTGAGCGAAAGGCTCGTCGGGTCTTGGGGTGAATAGAACTGGCCGTTGATGGTGTTGCGGTTAAGGTCGTAATCGACAAGCGTTTGACCGTCAAGCCGTAAACCAGCACTTGTGGCATAGGTGAGGTTAAGCGTGGCTCGGAGATGCATAGCGAGCCTTGCTTCTTCACTCTTCACTCGCTGCAGCGCGGCATTCGCCTCCTGCCCGTTCTGCGTCTTATCACTCGAATAAAGCGGTTTCAACAAAGAGGAAACCTCGCTGATAGGTTTGCTCAGAAGTCGCACGCCATCTTTCGTGGTGCGCAACGTCAAATCGGTAGGCAAGAGCATTTGACCGCGGAAAGGCATTCCCTTGTGGTCGATGTCGGCCCACCCTATCTGGATTCGCCTGCCATCAGGAACATTGTTGAAGGTCTGGGCAGCATAGATGGCACCGGTAGAGAAACGGTGCTTGCCGCTTTCAGGCGTGAAGACTTTGCCATCGAAACGGCCTATCATATAGGTGTTGCTTGCTCCCAGCATCACCCATCGCACGTCGTTGGGGTTCCCGTCAACAGCCAAAGGGAAGAGATCAGGACATTCCCAGAAGCCGCTGACATGGCTCTGGTAAGTCCAGTTGCGCAGGTTGTCGGACGTGTAGATGCTGTGTCCGTTGCGTTCATTCAGGACGAGAACCCAAGCCTCTCCATCTTCCACTGAAAGGGGTGACTTCAAGTCCTTCCCTTTAGAGGTGGATTTAGGAGAGGCTGCCCATTTGAACAACCTCGGGTCTCTCGTGTCGTGCGACTGCCATTTGTCGTGCGAATCAATCACGGGATTGTCTTCGTACTTGTGGAGCGTCATGCCGCCATCCAGGCTGTAGGCGATGCATTGCACTTCCTTGTCGCTCCGGTTGGCAGTATAGGCAAAGACGAGGGGCGGGTTCTTCTTCGTGCCGAAGCCCGACGTGTTGTCCGCATCGAAGACAGCCGAGCCGCTAAACATCGTGCCAAGCGAGTCAGGGAAAAGCACTGGGGCTTGCTCCGTCCAGTGCAAGAGGTCAGGACTTGTGGCATGTCCCCAAGTCATGTTCTCCCACTCGCGCTCGAAAGGATTGTGCTGATAATAAAGATGATAAAGCCC